>NZ_JAFOIN010000072.1:0-94604 GCF_017421385.1 Ruthenibacterium sp.
CACAAAACTGGTACTTCCAGTGCGGGCGGTAGAAACGGCAGGTACCGCAGTCCTCCGGCGCTCCGGCCTCGCCGCTGTCAAAATGATCTGCGCCCGGTCTCGTCTGCATGAGCTGTTCAAAGGCCCGGTCACTGCCGGAAGTAAAGTACATAGGCGGTCGCCTCCTTTCTGGTTTTGGGCGCAAAAAAAGCGGCGTCCTGATCTCCCCAAAGGGGAAAAGAGAACGCCGCCGTCTGCGGTGTCGTGTTCGATTTTCGATGTGTCACTATTTGGGCGGTGGGCTTCACGGGAAGCGGAAGCGTGTCAAAGCTCAATCCGAAAGTAGTAAATCGGTAGTAAATTCAGTTCTTATATCCCGTGAAATGCCCGTATTTCCGGGCTTTTTGGAGATAATCAGAGTTGTTAACAGAAAAGTATAAGTGTATGTCTTTGGTCTGTCAATCCCGCCCGCTGCAAAGCGCAAATAAATCCAAGAAAGCACAAAAAAGCCCGCGGCGCGGGCAGCGCCGGGGCATGCATTTTGTCGGGTTCAGCGGCAGAATTTTTCGATATAATTGTCCAGACAGTTCTGAATGATGCGTTTCGCCTCATCCGGCCCCTGTTCCTCGTCCACCACCGTAGTCTTGCCTTCCAGATTCTTATACACACTGAAGAAATGGCGCATCTCGCTGAAGATATGGCTGGGCAGCTCCGATATGTCACGGTAGGTGTTGTAGGTGGGGTCCTCAAAGGGGATTGCAATGATCTTCTCGTCCATTTTCCCCTGATCCTGCATGGTGATGACGCCGATGGGATAGCACCGTACCAGGCTCAGCGGCGCAAGCACCTCGCTGCACAGCACCAGCACGTCCAGCGGGTCGCCGTCGTCCGCAAAGGTGCGCGGGATCAGACCGTAGTTTGCCGGATAGTGGGTAGAGGTATAAAGGATGCGGTCCAAAATGATATGGCCGGTCTCCTTATCCAGCTCGTACTTTTTCTTTGAGCCTTTTTCAATTTCGATCACCGCGATGAAGTCTTCCGGGTTAATGCGCGATGGGCTGATATCATGCCAGATGTTCGTCATATTCGTGTCCTTTCTTCTGTGCGGGCCGGGGCCTCCCGCCCCGCATACTTCCGCGCCGCGGAATACCGCAAGAGCTCCGTTTCACGCAAGCATTATACCATCCGCCGCGCGCGGGTGCAAACAAAAGAACGGCGCACCGGTGCAAAGCATTTCCCGGCACGGCAACAAAATTCTGTACGATACGCACAAATCAAGCCATTGAATTTCGTCAGGATGTTCACGCACCGGCTGCGTCACAGCGGTTTTTCCACAAACATGCCGTCCTCCAGCACCGTCACAGCCGTAAAGCCGATATCCCGCAGCAGCGCCAGCGTTTCGTCAAAACGGAAGCGCACGGCTTCGGTGCAGTGCGCGTCGGCGTTTACAGTGACGCGTGCGCCGCTTTTCCGCAGGGCTTCCAGCAGAAAGCGCGAGGGATACGGCTCACCGCAGTAACCGCGGAACATGCCGCCCGTGTTCACCTCAAAAACAGCCCCGGTGGCGGCGCAGGCGTCCAGCGCCTCCAGCGCCGCAGTACGGTAAACCGGGTCCGCTTCATCAAACAGGTGTCCGCCGCAGTTGTTTTTTTTCACCAGGTCGAAATGGCCGATGATCTCCGGCCGGTATTTCCGGACGTTTTCAGCCACAAGCGCGTAATAGGCCCGGGCCATGGCCAGCGCGTCGCCGCCGAACATCTGCGTCACACAGGCGTCCAGAGCCTCCGGTGCGCCGTCCACGGCATAATACCGGCCTGTGGCTTCGTCCCGCAGGTAATGCACAGAGCCAATGATGTAGTCCAGCGCCGCGCGGTCGTTCACCGGAGCGAACCAATCAGCTTCCATTCCCACGGCAATGCGCAGACGGCCCGCGTATGCCTTTTGCAGTGCACGCAGCTCCTGCACATAGTGTTGCTCCGATTTGACGGAATAATCCAGATCAAACGGCGCATAGCTGTGGCCGGAAAAGCCGAAATCCGTGAAGCCGGCCTCCAACGCGGCCCGGGCCATTTCCTCGGGCGTGTTCCTGCCGTCGCACAGATTTGTATGGTTGTGTGTGGAGGATGTCAGTCTCATTGCATCGTCTCCTGTTTCACCTTATGGTCAATGACATGGCGCGACGCCAGCTCGGCCCGGATGTCATCCAGCGTGATGCCTTCTGCGACCATCAGGACCAGCACATGGTAACACAGGTCGGAAATTTCGTAGATGGTTTCCTCCCGGCTGCCCTTCATGGCCCCGATGATGACTTCGGTGCATTCCTCACCCACCTTTTTCAAGATTTTTTCCCGCCCTTTTTCAAACAGGTAGGTGGTATAGCTGCCCTCGGGACGCTGGGCATTGCGGCCCTCCAGCAGCGCGTACAGCGCCTCCAGTGAAAACCGCTGCACCTCCTCGTCCCGGAAAAGCAGATTGGCAAAGCAGGAATCCGTGCCCAGATGGCAGGCGGGACCGTCCTTAATGACTTCCACCACCAGCGCGTCGCCGTCGCAGTCCGCCGTGACAGACACCACATGCTGCACATTGCCGCTCGTCTCGCCCTTGCGCCACAGCTCCTGCCGGGAACGGGACCAGAAGCAGGTGCGCTTTTCCCGCAGTGTGATGTCCAGACTTTCGGCGTTCATATACGCCACGGTGAGCACCTTTTTCGTGTAAAAATCCTGCACGACGGCGGGGATCAGCCCCTTTTCGTCGAATTTCAGCTCTTGTGTCGTCATTGCTGTTTTCTCCTTTTTAACAATGGGAAACATACTTTTTCAGCAGCCTTGCCGAATCTCTCGGCGCCGCAGGGGCAGCAGCGTCCCGCCGCTCGCGGTTCTGCATCAGCGAAAAACCGTTCCCCCGGCGGACCTGCCGAATCTCTCAGCGCCGCAGGGACGGCAGCTCCCCGCCGCATATCCATAAGCCTCCATTGAATTTCCGCTATACATCCGTCAGAATCTTCAAAACGGCAGCCGCCGCGTCCAGAATTTCTCCGGTTTTCCGGTTCTTTTCCTCCTGCCTGCGTTCTTTTGCAAAAACGGCTTGCTGCCGTTCGCGCTGCTGCGGCGTCAAGTTGTCTTTAAAAATCGGGGTTCCCCGTTTTTTCATTCCGGCACGCGTTCCTCTCCGCATTCACAGCCGCACCGGCACGCCGTTTTCAGTTAAATACCGCTTCAAATTTCCGATATCCACCTCGCCGAAATGAAAAATGCTGGCCGCGAGGCCCGCATCCACGCCCGGCAGCGTGAACAGCGTTTTGAAATCCTCCATTTTGCCCGCGCCGCCCGATGCGATGATGGGCAGCGACACACGCTTCGACAGGGCTTCCAGCATCTCCAGGTCAAACCCCCGCTTCACGCCGTCGGTATCGATGCTGTTCAGCACGATCTCCCCCGCGCCCCCGGCTTCGCCGCGCACAGCCCATTCCAGTGCGTCCAGACCGGTATCCTCGCGCCCGCCTTTTGTGAACAGGTGGTATTTGCCGTCCACGCGGGCCACGTCCATGGAGAGCACCACACACTGGTCGCCGTATTTCTTCGCAGCCTCTCCGATGAGGGCCGGGTCTTTGATGGCCCCGGAATTGACGCTCACCTTGTCCGCACCCGCCTTGAGCACCCGGTCGAAATCCTCCAGCGTATTGATTGCCCCGCCCACGGTGAGGGGGATGAATATCTGCCGCGCCACGTCCCGCAGCACGTCTGTGAACAGACCGCGCCCCTCCACACTGGCCGTGATGTCGTAAAATACCAGCTCGTCGGCGCCGGCGTCGTTGTAGCGCCGCGCAAGCGCCACGGGGTCCTCAACGTCCTGCACGCCCTTGAAATTCACGCCCTTTACCACGCGCCCGTTTCGGATGTCCAGGCACGGGATGATACGCTTTGTCACCATAGAACTATTCCTCCCCCGCCGCGGCCAGCACATCCGGCAGGGCCAGCGCGCCCGTATATACGGCTTTCCCCACAATAGCCGCCTTTGTCCCCATTGCGGCCAGCGCGCGGATCTCGCTCAGTGACGAAATGCCGCCCGACGCCGTGACGCCGAGGCCCGGCACCTCCCGCGCCAGCGTCTCATACACGGACAGGTTCGTGCCCTGCATCGCGCCGTCCCGGGCGATATCGGTGTATATCACGTTTCGCACGCCCGCTTCATATACCCGCCTGCAAAAGTCCACGCCCTGCGTGCGGCTCACGTTCAGCCAGCCGTCGGTGGCCACAAAACCGTCCTTCGCGTCCACGCCCACGGCGATTTTTTCTCCGTATTTGTCCACCATGCGCTGCAAAAACGCAAAATCGCGCAGTGCGGCGGTGCCCAGGATCACACGTCCCGCGCCCTGCTCCAGATACGCGCGCACCCGCGCCTCGTCGCGAATGCCGCCGCCCACCTCCACAAACATGCCTGTGGCCGCGATAATGGCGGACACCGCGTCGAAGTTGGAGAGCGCGCCGTCCTTCGCGCCGTCCAGGTCCACAACGTGCAGGTACTTCGCCCCCTGCGCCGCAAAGCCGCGCGCGGCGGCGGCCGGGTCCTGCCCGTACACCTCCACTTTTCCATAGTCTCCCTGCGTCAGACGCACCACCTGTTTGTCCTTCAGGTCAATCGCCGGGAATATCTGCATGGCCGCTTCTTCCTTTCTGCGCCCCGGCGGCGCGCACGCCGCCCGCGGGCCGGTTTCTGTATTTTTCCCGTCACAGCGCCGCAAAAGCCCGCAGGATGCGCAGGCCGGCTTCTCCGCTTTTTTCCGGGTGAAACTGGCAGCCGTACACATTGCCCCGCGCCACCGCGCCGGGCACCGTCACGCCGTATTCGGCGCCGGCCACCAGCGCGTCCCCGCAGCCCTTGACATAGAACGAATGGACGAAATAGACGAAATCGCCCTCGCGCGTATTGGCCATCAGCGGGTTTTCCGGCCTTACCAGATGCAGGCTGTTCCAGCCGATGTGCGGCACCTTGTAACTAAAGCCCGCCGCCGCGAGGTCCGGTTCCAGCGGGCAGACGCTGCCCGGCAGCAGGCCAAGGCCCGCGTGCTCGCCGTACTCATAGCTTTTTTCAAACAGAAGCTGCATGCCAAGGCAGATTCCCAGCAGCGGCTTGCCGTTTTCCGCCTGCCGCTCAAGCTCGGGCACAAGGCCCGTGGACGCGAGCTTTTCCATCGCGTCGCCGAACGCGCCGACCCCGGGCAGGATGATATGCGACGCCTCGTCCAGCTCCCGCGCGCTGCGCGTGACTTTGTTTTCCAGCCCCAGATACGCCAGAGAGGACGAAAGGCTGAACAGGTTGCCAACGCCGTAATCGATCACCGCGATCATATCCGTCCCTCCGCATTCACAAAATCGTCCCCTTGGTGGATGGGATCTCAAGCGCGTATTTTTCATCGATGGCGACGGCCTCTTTCAGCGCGCGGGCCAGCGCCTTAAACATGCCCTCGATGATATGGTGGCTGTTTGTGCCCGCCAGGCGGCGCACATGCACCGCGCAGCCCAGGCTGCGCGCGAAGCCCAGCAGGAATTCCTCCACCAGCTCGGTGTCGAAATCGCCCACCTTTTCGGTGGGGACCTCCAGCGCATAGCCCACGGCCGGCCGCCCGCTGATGTCCACAGCCGCAAGGATGAGCGCCTCATCCATGGGCAGCGTACAGGTGCCGTAGCGGTTGATGCCGGCGCGATCACCCAGCGCCTCGCTGAACGCGCGGCCCAGCACGATGGCGATATCCTCCACGGTATGGTGATAATCCACCTGCACGTCGCCGCGGCAGGCGAGCGTGAGGTCGAACCGGCCGTGGCGGCTGAACAGCTCCAGCATATGGTTCAAAAAACCGCAGCCCGTGTCCACGTCGTAAATGCCTGAACCGTCCAGATTCAGCGTCAGGCTGATCTCCGTTTCGTCGGTGCGGCGCGCGGATTTTACGATGCGCATGCTCATGGCAAACCCTCCTGTTTCGTGTGTTTTTTGTCAGCGCGCGGCGCTGTGCCGCGCGTCCAGTATCTGCTTTGTCACATCCACAAGGCGCTGCATCTGCGCGGCGGTGCCGACGGTGATGCGCACCCAGTTCTCGATACGCGGCAGCGTAAAGTGCCGCACAAGAATGCTGCTTTGCCGCAGCGCTGCATAATATTCTCCTCCGGAAACAGCCGGATGCGCGCCCGCGAACAGAAAGTTTGTTTTGCTGTCTGTCACTGTGAAGCCCAACGCGCGAAGGGCCTGCGCCGTCTCGTCCCGCACGGCGGCTACCTGCGTGCAGCAGCGCGCGAAGTAGGGTGCGTCGGCCAGCGCGGCCTCGCCCGCCAGAAGCGTCAGGCGGTTGATATTATAGGGGTTGAAGCTGAATTTGACGGTGTTCAGGTCCGCGATGAGCGCCGGGCTGCCCACGGCATAACCCAGCCGCGCGCCCGCGAGGCTTCGGCTTTTGGAAAAGGTGCCCACCACCAGCAGATTGTCGTACCGGCCCAGCAGGCAGGCGGCACTCTCTCCGCCGAAATCCACATAGGCCTCGTCCACCACCACCAGGCGGTCCGGGTCCTGCCGAAGGAGCGCCTCGATCTCCGCCAGCGGCAGGCACAGGCCCGTGGGCGCGTTGGGGTTTGCCAGGAACACCGTGCCCGGCACACCCGCATAATCGCCTGTATTCACCGAAAAATCCTCCCGGAGCGGCACCTCCTGCGCCGCGATGCCGAACAGCTGCGCGAACACCGGGTAAAAGCCGTAGGTGATGTCTGCGAATGCCGCGCCCTTTTCGCAAAACGCGAGGAATGCAAACGCCAGAACCTCGTCCGAGCCGTTGCCCGCGAACACCTGGTCCCGGCCCACGCCGAACGTCTCTGCCAGCGCGGCCAGAAAATCCGCGCACGCGGGGTCCGAATACAGGCGCAGGTTTTCTGCCGCGCGGCCGTTCAGCGCCTCCAGTACCTTCGGGCTGGGCGGGTACGGGTTTTCATTCGTGTTCAGTTTGATAAGGGTTTCCACGCCCCGCGGCTGTTCCCCGGGCGTATAGGGCGTAACGGCGCGCAGCGCGCCCGCCAAAAAACGGCTCATGCGTTTCTCTGCCTCCCTGCACCAAAAATCATTTTTCCTGCCCGCCGGGGCAACCGCCCGGGGATTGGGCATCGCTTTGTGTTTCGGCAGGCGCTTCTTTACGCTGCAGCGCCCGAAGAATGAACGCCGCCGCTGCCGCAGCGGCGAAAACTGCTCCCACACCGGGCCAGTTCAGCCAATTCCCCAGCAGGCTTTCCGCCACAAAGCCCACAAGCACCGTCACGATGAACGCAATAAACTCCATTCACGTTTCCCCTTTGCTTCGTCTTACTGCCCGTCCTCGAACCGGATGGACACGCTGCGCGCGTGAGCGGAAAGCCCCTCGCGCTCGGCAAAATCGACGATGCGCTCCTGCACCGCGCCCAGCGCCTCTTTCGTGTAATAAATAAAACTGGATTTTTTCACGAAATCATCCACGGAAAGCGGGCTGGAAAAGCGCGCCGTCCCCAGCGTGGGCAGCGTGTGGTTCGGCCCTGCGAAATAATCGCCCAGCGCCTCGGGCACGTTTTTTCCCAAAAAGATGCTGCCCGCGTTGCGGATGCTGTTCAAAAGGCTGAACGGGTCGTCCACGCAGACCTCCAGATGCTCGGGCGCGATCTCGTTGGCGATGTCCACGCCCTCGGCCATGTCCCGTGCAATGATGATCTTGCCGTTGTTGTCGATGGACGCGCGGGCGATGTCCGCCCGGGGCAGCAAGGGAATCTGCCGCTCCAGCTCCGCCGAAACCGCCCCGGCCAGCGCCTCGCTGTCGCACACCAGCACCGCGGTGGCCAGCCTGTCGTGCTCGGCCTGGCTCAGCAGGTCCGCTGCCACATAGGCGGGGTTCGCCGCAGCGTCGGCCAGCACCAGTATCTCGCTGGGGCCTGCGATCATGTCGATGTCCACGATGCCGTATACCCGGCGCTTGGCGGCGGCCACAAAAATGTTTCCCGGGCCGACGATCTTATCCACCTTCGGCACGCTTTCGGTCCCGTAGGCCAGCGCCGCCACGGCCTGCGCGCCGCCCATTTTGTAAATGGCCGTCACGCCCGCCACCCTTGCGGCCGTAAGAATGGCCGGCGCCACACTGCCGTCCTTTGCGGGAGGCGTTACCATTATGATCTCCGAAACGCCCGCCAGACGCGCCGGAATAGCGTTCATCAGAACGCTGGAGGGGTAGCTGGCCGTGCCGCCGGGCACATACAGGCCCACCCGCTCAATGGGCGTCACCTTCTGGCCCAGCACCACGCCGGGCGTGTCGTTGATGACAAAATTTCGGCGGATCTGCCGTTTGTGGAAAGCCTCGATGTTGCCAGCGGCCATCGTCAGCGTCCGGATGAATTCCGGGTCCGCCGCTTCGTAAGCCGCGTCGATATCCGCCTGCGCCACGCGCAGCCCCGCCAGCTTCACACCGTCGAATTTTTCGCAATAGCGCAGCACCGCCGCGTCTCCGTTTTTCTTCACATCGGCCAGAATATCCGCCACCGCGTCCTCCACGGCCTGCGTGCTGCCGGATTCTCCCCGGTATAAAATATCCGCGCGGGCCACTTCCCCGCTTTTGAACACACGAATCATAGCTTTTCCCTCAACTTCCCGCAGATGCCGTCGATGACGCCGGCGCTGAACTGATAGCTCGCCTTGTTTGCAATGAGCCGCGCGCTGCTTTGGGCCACGTCCGCGAACACGCCCAGATCGTTCTCCTTCAGCGTCGTGCCTGTTTCCACGATGTCCACGATCACATCCGAAAGGCCCAGAATGGGCGCAAGCTCGATGCTGCCGTTCAGCCTGATGATCTCGATCTGGCGGCCCTGCGCCTCGTAATACTCTTTTGCCACGCGGGGGTACTTCGTCGCCACGCGCAATGGCAGCGAAAGGTCCTCCTGCCAGCCGTTTTTCGCTGCCACAGCCAGACGGCAGCGGCCCAGCTGCAAATCAAGCAGCTCATATACATCGGGCTGTGTTTCCAGCAACACGTCCTTGCCCACCACGCCGATGTCCGCCGCTCCGTGCTCCACATAGATGGCCACGTCGCTGGGCTTCACCAGCAGGTACCGCACGCCGCGCTCCGGGTTTTCAAACACCAGCTTCCGGTTGTCCTCGTAAATGGCCGCGCAGTCGTACCCAATGGAGGAAAACAGCCCGTATACCTTGTCGCCCAAGCGTCCCTTGGGCAAGGCGATATTCAGCATATGCCGCCACCTCCTGTCACGGGGACCGCTCCGTCCGGGCCAAGGCGCAGCGTCTGGCGCACACGCAGGCCCTCCGGCGCGCTCTGTTCGGCCCTTACGCTGCGGCCGCTTTTTAAAATGCTCTGTACCGCCCGCGCCACCTGCGCCGGGCTTTGGCCTGCATCATACAAAAGAAGAGTGTCTACGTCGTAATCGGATTTTTCCGCAAACGCCCGGCCCAGCCCGCCCAGGTACAGCGCGAAGCCCACGGCGGGCTGCGGCTTGCCGAAGCGGCGCATCAGGTTGTCGTAACGCCCGCCCGCCAGCACGGCCCGGGGCACGCCCCGGACATAACCCTTGAACACAACGCCGTTGTAGTAGTCGATGTCGTTGAGCGTGGAGAAATCCAGCCGCAGAGTATCCGCCGCATCCACAGCCTCCAGCGCGTCGTACAGGCTCTGCAGCTCGCCGCAGGCGTCCGCCATGCCCGGCGCGGCCACCAGCGCGCGGGCGGCGTCCAGCGTTTCGGGGAAGGGCCCGGCCAAAGCCGCCAGCGCGGCAAGCTGGCCCGCCTCTTCCTCCGTGCAGCCGCTTTCGGCCGCGATGGCCCGCAGCGTGTGGGCGTTTTTGGCCCGCAGCGCGTCCAGCGCGGCGGCGCGGGCTTCCTCCCTGACGCCCAGCACGTCCAACAGGCTCGTGATGAAGCCCATGTGACCCACGTCCAGAACACTCTGCGGACCAATGGCCGCAAGGCTGCGCACGGCCAATTCAACGGCCTCAGCCTCGGCATAGCCGCCCTGGCCGCCAATGAACTCCAGGCCCATCTGGCTGATCTCCCGGTATTCGCCGCTCTGCGGCGCCAGACGGAACACGTTTTCCACATAATACAGCTTGCTGGAAACAGCGTCCGGCTTCGTATGCTTGACGATGCTCATGGTAACGTCCGGCTTCAGAGCCATCAACCGGCCCGACGCATCGGTGAAGGTAATGATCCCTTCGCTTTCGAGAAAGTTTTTATTCTCCCGGTACAGGTCATAGGCTTCAAAATTGCTCATCCGGTAGCGGCGGTAGCCGCGCTGCTCGAACAGTCCGCGCAAAAGCAGCGGCACCTGTTCGTCTTTCGGCAGACGTCCCGTTTCGATCTCCATTGGCGCTTGCCCCCTTTGTTCTGCGGCGCGGGCGGTCCCGTGCAAAGCCGGCTCCCGCTTTCGCCGTCCACGGCGGCGTTTCCGGCCGGTGCGGCCGCTCCGTTTTCCGTGATAAAAGCAGTATAATACAGCCGTTCGCTTTAGTCAAGTAAATTGGTAAAGCATTTCAAAAATTTTTATGCTTTTCTCCAGTTTACACATTCTGCGCCGAAAAAGAAAGCCGCTTTTATGTGGAATGATAAAAAGCGCGCTCCGCAAAGCCATAAGACCGGACGGAACGCGCTTTTATACGACGGAACAGCATGCCGTGGCAGCCGTCCCGCATGGTTCTTTTTTACTTACAGCAGCTCCGCCACGCGGTTTTGAACCGCCGGAAAACCGTGGTTCAACTGTATGTCGGCAGCTCACTTTCGCCTGTATCCACCGCTTCATAAGCACAGCCATCCCAGCAGCCTCCAATATCCGCCGAGGTGAAATAATCCTGCTGTTCTGCGGGGAGCTTCAATCGGCCTTTCTTAACAGCCTCTGCGCAATAAATAATTTCATAGCTTGTATGATCCGAAAGGTTGAACCTGAAGCTCGTTACCGCTCCCCCCACGACCGGCTCGGTCTTTCGGTCGCTCACAGGCAGTTCCGAAAACACGGCGTAAAGCTCGCTGATAGCATCCGCCTGCGTTATGATCTTTTTTTCAGCGGAGGCCGGAACGACATAATGGTACATTTCAACATTTTCCACGTCCGAGGCTGCAAACGGAAGGCTGATGGTCATTGCTTTTCCACAGCCGGATAACAGCGCGCAAAGCGTTATTGCCAAAATGGATATCGCTGTTTTTCTCATGGACAAACACTTCCTTTAAGCCCCGCTTTCAGTTTCTTCGAGCCCGTTTCACCGCTCAATCATAGGCGATATAAAGATAGGAAACATAGCCCGCCTTGCCGTTGTAAGCCACCCTGGCCCACTCATTCTCCTTGTTGCCGTAGCACTGTACTACGGTGCCGTTGGGAATGGTGAGCAGTTTTTCGGCCGTTTCGCTGGCAGAGGCGCGCAGGTTCAGGCCCGTGGACGCACGCACGGTAACGGGAACCAGCAGATAGTCCTGAGAAACATAACCTGTTTTGCCGTTGTAGGTCGTTTTCACCCAGCCGTCCCCCTGAGAAATGCAGGGCAGCACGGTGCCGTCCGGCACGGTGAGCAGTTTTTCGTAGCTTTCGCCCGGGCCGCTGCGCAGGCGCAGGCCGCCGTCCGCACGCACCTTTCCGTCATACAATAAGTACACTGCCGAGACATAGCCTGTTTTGCCCTCGTAGGTCGTTTTGGCCCACCCGCTCTGCCAGCCGGTGCACTCGATGTGCGTGCCGTCGGGGATCGTAAGCAGCTTTTCGCTTTTTTCGCTGGCGGATGCGCGCAGACGCAGGCCGCCGTCCGCGCGTACCGTAGCGCCGCGGCGTGTGCTCTGCGTGGGCGTGGCGGCCGCGGAGGACGAAGCGGCAGAGCTGGACGCCGGCACGCTGCTTGCCGCCTCCGATGACGCCGCGCTGCTGGAGCTTGCAGGCTGCGACGATGCGCTTGCCGGCGGTACGCTGGAGCTTGCAGGCGGTGTTGAAACGCTCTGCGGACGCGAAGACGAGCTGTCATCCTTTGAACACGCGGCAAACAGCACAGCGGCACAGAGCGCCGGTGCGAACAGCTTCCATACAGTTTTTTTCACAACAAAGCACTTCCTTTCCCTCTGGGGCATCCCTTTGTTTGTTATACGTCCGGCAGGAACAAAATATTTCATATTTCCGCATGTTTTGCGCAAATTTCACAAAACGCAAACGAAAAGAGGGGAGGCGCGGCCTCCCCGGTTTGTGCTTATCTGTCCAGGCCTCGCGCCCGCAGTGATTTTCAATGAAAGGGGCCCGCCCCTTTCAAACTATCCCCGCTCACGCCGCATACAGCGCGATGATATTTAAAATGATCTCCACGGCCTTGTCCATACTTTCTGCTGTGATACACTCGTAAGGCCCGTGGAAGTTATGGCCCCCGGTTCCCAGGTTCGGACAGGGCAAACCCATATACGACAGCCGCGCACCGTCTGTACCCCCGCGCGTCGCCTCCTCAAACCACTGTACGCCCGCCGCCTCGCAGGCCTTTTTCGCATTGTCAATGAGGTGCATGCAGGGACGGATCTGCTCCAGCATGTTGTAGTAGCTGTCCTTGAGCGCAAGCTCCACCCGCGCCGTGGGATACTTTTCCGTCATGGCCTTTTCCACGCCGCGCAGCAGCTCCTTGCGCGCCTCAAACTTTTCCCGGTCATGGTCGCGCACGATATATTCCAGACGCGCGGCAGCCGTGTCTCCGGACAGAGCGTCCATGTGGAAAAAGCCCTCCCGGCCCTCGGTGTGCTCAGGCACCTCCCGCGGCGGCAGCATGCCGTCGATCTCGCAGGCCAGCTTCAGCGCGTTTACCATGGTGTCCTTGGCGCTGCCCGGGTGTACCGAAACGCCCGTGATGCGGAACACAGCGGACGCGGCGTTGAAGTTCTCGTAGGATATCTCGCCCACCTCGCCTCCGTCCATCGTATAGGCATAAGCCGCCCCGAAGCCCGGCACGTCGAAATGGTCCGCGCCTTCGCCCACTTCCTCGTCCGGCGTGAAGGCGATCTTCACCGGGCCATGGGGCGCGCCGCTTTGCAGGAGCTGTTCACATGCCGTCAATATCTCCGCAATGCCCGCCTTATCGTCCGCGCCCAGAAGCGTGGAGCCGTCGGCCGTGATGAGCGTTTTTCCCTTCAGCTCTTTCAGGAACGGGAACTCGGACGTTTTCAGTACGCGGCCGCACTGCGGCAGGGCCACGTCGCCGCCATCATAATTCTCATGCAGAATGGGCTTCACATTCTCGCCGGAGAATGCCTGGGCCGTATCCATGTGGGCGATCCAGCCGATGGCCGGGCTTTTTTCGCAGCCGAGCGTAGCGGGCAGGCTTCCGTACACATAGCCGAAGCCGTCCACGCGCGCGTCGGCTATGCCCATTGCGCGCATCTCCTCCGCCAGCATCCGCGCCAGGTCCAGCTGGCGCTCCGTAGTGGGCGTTCGCCCCGTGCCGTCCTGGGATGTGGTGTGTACTTTTACATAATTCATCAGGCGTTCATAAGCGCGCATTGTTCAGCTCTCCTTTGTTTTATCGCCACACCGGGCTTTGTGGTTCAGGCGCCCGGACAAGTCCGTGCCCGGGTTTGCGCCTGCTTTCGTTCCGGGACAGGCTCACTTTTCCCCGTCCCTGTCTTTTTTGCGTCCGAAGCGGCGCTTCTGCTCCGGCGCGGGCTGCGGATCGGCCGTTTTTTCAGCCGTGCGGGTGATGGTCACCTTCGTCACAGCGCGGGGCGTGGCTTCCGCTACGGTGAGGGTATAGCCCAGTGTCTCCAACGGCAGCGTCTCGCCCGCCTGCGGGATACGGCCCAATGTCTCAGTGATGAAGCCGCCGATGGTATCACAGTCGGCATTTTCAAAAATGTCCTCGCCCAAAAGGCCCTCCAGTTCATTCACAGGCACATCGCCGCCCACCTCATACACGCCGTCCGCCAGCGTGACGACGGCATTGTCCTCCTCGTGCTCGTCGTCCAGATCGCCCACGATCGTCTCCAGCAGGTCCTCCATGGTTACCATGCCTTCCGTGCCGCCGTATTCGTCTACGACGATGGCCAGGTGCACACGCGCTTTCTGAAATGCGTGCAGCAGGTTGGAGCACGTCATACCCTCGGGCACATACAACACGCTTCGCATGTATTTTTCCGGCGTGGCGTCGGCATATCGGCCCGGCTCAAGCAGGGGGACAAGGTCTTTTACGAACACAGCGCCCACGATATCGTCCAGGTCCTCTTTATATACCGGGATGCGAGAGAAACGGTTTTCCGCCTGCAGCGCCACGATGTCCTGCAGCGTGGCCGTCACGGGCACGCCCACCACATCGGTGCGGTGCGTCATGATCTCGGACACCTTGCGGTCGTCGAACTCGAAGATGTTTTTGATCATCTCGTGCTCGCGTTCGTCCACGGTGCCTGTCTCCTCGCCGGCCTCCACCATCATCAGAATATCTTCCTCCGCCACCGGCTCCTCATCACTGGCCGGGCCGATGCCCAGCGGACGCAGCACAAGGTTGGTGGACGCGGCGATCAGCTTGATGACGGGCTTGCACACCTTGTTCAGCGCCCATATGACGCCCACGACCTTGAGCGCCACGCCGTCCGGATTCTTCATAGCGATGCGCTTGGGCGCAAGCTCGCCGAAAATCAGCATGAAATAAGAAAGAATAATGGTAATGAGAAACACCGTCACGCCGCGCAGCGTAGACGCGGGAATGGGAATGAACGACAGCGCGGAGACCAATGGGTCCGCGAAGCTGTCCGCGGCTGCGGCCGAAGCCAGAAAGCCGGACAGCGTAACGCCCACCTGAATGGTGGCCAGGAAGTCCGACGGAGCCTCGGTGATGACGAGCAGACGCGCGGCGGGCTTGCTGCCGCCCTCGGCCAGGCGCTTCATCTTCTGTGTGTTGACGGACACCACCGCAAACTCGCTCATGGCGAAAAACGCGTTGGAGGCAATGAGTATGACCTGCAGAAATAAACTGGGCAGGACTGTGTCCATAAAAATCGATCAATCTCCTTTTTTAATAATGGGAAGCTTTGTCTTTTTTGCAGCCGAGCTGAATCTCTTCACACCTGCAGACGGACAGGCTTGTTTTCGCACGCGCCTTCGTTGCGCAGGCCCTGCTTTCCGCCCCGCGCGCCGCTGCGCAGGACAGCTAAGAAAATAATACCAGAACCAAAGCGGACCGTCAAACGGCGAAATCCGTCAAAATCTTGGCATCCCGGGCGGATTATGGTATACTGTACAAGGTTATACTTTTCTTACGTGACATTACAGGGCCGCGCGCCCATTCTTGGAGGTTTCGATATGGAATCCACAGTATTTGCAGGCAAAACACTGCTCATCACGGGCGGCACCGGTTCTTTCGGCAATACGGTTCTCAAACACTTTTTATCCACAGACATCGGCGAGATCCGCATCTTTTCCCGCGACGAAAAAAAGCAGGACGATATGCGCCACGATTACCAGCTCAAATATCCGGAGCTGAGCGGCAAGATCAAATTTTATATCGGCGACGTACGCAATCCGGACAGCCTACGCGGCGTGATGCGCGGCGTGGACTATATCTTCCATGCGGCCGCGCTCAAGCAGGTTCCGAGCTGCGAGTTCTTTCCCATGGAGGCCGTGCGCACCAACGTGCTGGGCACCGACAACGTATTGACAGCCGCCATCGACGCGGGCGTAAAAAAGGTCGTCTGCCTCTCCACCGATAAAGCGGCGTACCCCATCAATGCCATGGGAATCAGCAAGGCAATGATGGAAAAAGTTATCGGCGCGAAAGCGCGCACCGTCAAGGCCGAGGCTACCACCATCTGCTGCACCCGCTACGGCAACGTCATGGCCAGCCGCGGCAGCGTTATCCCCCTGTTTATCGACCAGATCAAAGCGGGCAAGCCCATCACCATCACCGACCCGGAGATGACCCGCTTCCTGATGAGCCTGGACGAAGCCGTGGACCTTGTGGCCTTTGCGTTCGGGCACGCCAACCCCGGCGACCTGTTTGTGCAGAAAAGCCCCGCCTCCACCATTGGGGACCTTGCCAAAGCCGTGCAGAAGCTGTTCGGCGATACCGGCACGCACATCATCGGCACGCGCCACGGGGAAAAGCTGTATGAAACATTGCTCACCCGAGAGGAAAAAACGCGCAGCGAGGACCTGGGCGGTTATTACCGCGTGGCCGCCGACGGCCGCGATCTGAACTACGACAAATACTTTGTCAACGGCGAGGTGCGCACCCAGGCGCCCGAGGACTACACCAGCCACAATACCCGCCGCCTGACGGTGGACGAGGTCGTGGACAAGCTGCTGAGCCTTGAATATGTGAAAGAGGAGCTGGCCGCGCTTGGAAAATAAGAAAAAAACGCTGCTCATTACAGGGGCGGGCGGTTTTGTGGGAAAAAACCTTGTCGCCCAGCTTCGCAATGAAGGCTGGAACGACCTGCTTTTGTTCGACGTCGACACGCCAAAAGAGCTTCTGGCGGACTACGCCGCCCGGGCGGACTTTGTGTTCCATCTGGCGGGCGTGAACCGTCCCCAAAATCCGGATGAATTTTACGAGGGCAACCGGGGCTTCACCGAGCACCTGCTCGCCCTGCTGGCCGCGGCGGGCAACAAAGCGCCTGTGCTCGTCACCTCATCCATCCAGGCGGAGCTGGACAATGACTACGGCAAAAGCAAGCGGGAGGCTGAGGAGCTTATTTTCGCCCACGAGCGCGCCACCGGCGCGCCTGCGCTGGTGTACCGCCTGCCGGGCGTGTTCGGCAAATGGTGCCGCCCGTCCTACAACAGCGTTGTGGCCACGTTCTGCCACAACATCGCAAACGGCCTGCCCATCGACGTGCGGGACCCTGCATACAGCTTCCCTCTGGTATACATCGACGACGTGGTGGCCAGCTTCATCGCCGCGATGGAGGGGCGTGCCGCGCGGGACTGTTCCATTCCCGGCTACTGCCATCTGATGTGCGACGCCTATGATGTGACGCTTGGCCGTCTGGCGGAGCTGATTGAAAGCTTCCGCGGCAGCCGCGGCAAGCTGGACGTACCGGACATGGGTGACGCCTTCACACGGAAATTGTATGCGACATACCTTTCTTATCTTCCCACAGACGGCTTCTCCTATCCGCTGGACATGCACTGCGATGCGCGTGGCAGCTTTACGGAGTTCCTGCGCACCCCGGAGCGCGGGCAGGTGTCCGTCAACATTTCCAGGCCCGGCGTCGTAAAGGGCAATCACTGGCACCACACCAAAAACGAGAAATTTCTGGTGGTGAAGGGCGAGGGCGTCATCCGCTTCCGCCGGCTGAACACCGAAGCCGTGTACGAATACCGCGTCTCCGGCGATAAGCTGGAAGTGGTGGACATTCCCACGGGCTACACCCACAACATTGAGAATGTGGGCGAGAGCGATATGGTCACCGTGATGTGGGCCAGCGAGCCCTTTGACCCGGAGCGTCCGGATACCTATTTCCTTGAGGTGTGAACATGGAAAAGATTAAACTCATGACCATCGTCGGCACAAGGCCGGAGATCATCCGCCTTTCCGCCGTCATCAAAAAATGCGACCGGTATTTCAATCAGCTTCTGGTCCACACGGGCCAGAATTACGACTATACGCTCAACCAGATTTTCTTCGAGGATCTGGAACTGCGCGCGCCGGATTTTTACCTGAACGCCGTGGGCAGTGATCTGGGAGAGACCATCGGCAACATCATTGCCAAGAGCTATGCGCTGATGGCGCAGCAGAAGCCCGACGCGCTGCTGATTTTGGGCGACACGAACAGCTGTCTTTCCGCCATCGCAGCCAAGCGCCTGCACATCCCCATCTTTCACATGGAGGCCGGCAACCGCTGCTTTGACGAGTGCCTGCCCGAGGAGACCAACCGCCGCATCGTGGACCACATCAGCGACGTGAACCTGTGCTACTCTGAGCATGCGCGCCGCTATTTGAACGCCGAGGGCACGGCCAAAGAGCGCACCTATGTGACGGGCAGCCCCATGGCCGAGGTCCTGCGTGCCAATTTTGCCAAGATCGAAGCCAGCGATGTGCTGGAGCGGCTGGGCCTTGAAAAAGGGCGCTATATCCTGCTCTCGGCCCATCGGGAGGAGAACATCGACACCGAGAAAAATTTTCTCGACCTGTTCCGTTCCGTCAACCGTCTGGCCGAAGCCTACGACATGCCCATTCTGTATTCGTGCCACCCCCGCAGCAAAAAATTCCTCGAGCAGCGGAATTTCAAGCTGGACGCCCGGGTGCGGCTGCATGAACCGCTGGGCTTCCACGATTACAACCACCTGCAGATGAACGCCTTCTGCGTGGTGAGCGATTCCGGCACGCTGCCCGAGGAATCCAGTTTCTTCACCAGTGTCGGCCGCCCTTTTCCCGCGGTGTGCATCCGCACCTCCACCGAACGGCCCGAGGCGTTGGACAAAGGCTGCTTTATCCTTGCGGGCATCAGCGGGGGCGGCGTGGAGCAGGCCGTGGCTACCGCCGTGGCCATGAATCAAAACGGCGATTTCGGCATTCCCGTACCCAATTACACCGAGGACGTTTCCGTCAAAGTGGTGAAGATCATCCAGAGCTATGTGGGCGTTGTAAACAAAATGGTATGGCGCAAGGATTGATGCTTTGCCGTCTTTTTCCCACCCCGGAACACTGAAAAAAGGAGTTTTTGCGTGAAAGGCAAACGCATTCTTGTGGTGAGCCAGCACTACTGGCCCGAAAATTTCCGCATCACCGACATCTGCGCGGGCTTTGCGGAAGACGGCTGTGAGGTGGATGTATTGTGCGGCCTGCCCAACTATCCAAAAGGCGAGTGGTTTGAGGGGTACCGTTATACCGGCCCCCGGCGCGAGAGCCATGCCGGCGTGCAGATCTTCCGCGCGGGCGAAATACGCCGCAGGGGCAACACCTCCCTGCGCATCTTCCTCAATTATATTTCCTTCCCCGTTACGGCGCTGTTCAATCTGCCGCGCCTGCACGGAAGGAAATATGACGCCGTGTTCTGCTACGAAACCAGCCCCGTGCTGATGATGCTGCCCGCCGTCGTGTACGCAAAGCTGCACCGCGTGCCGCTCACCACCTACGTGCTGGACCTCTGGCCGGAAAACCTGTATTCGGTGATGCCTGTGCGAAACAAGGCGCTGCGCGCCGTGGCCGCGGGCGTTTCCCACTGGTTTTACCGCCGCAGCGAACGCCTTGTTGCCATGAGCCCGGCTCTGGACGAACGCCTGGCCGCCATCGCGCCCCGGGCGCAGCGCACCGTGGTGCCCCAATACTGTGAAGACCTGTATGCGCAGGACGTGCATGACGCGGCTCTGGAAAGCCGCTTTGCCGGGCGGTTCAACGTGGTGTTCGCGGGCAACATCAGCCCCGCGCAAAACCTGCCGCTTCTGGTGGAATGCGCGCGGCGGCTGAAAGCGGCGGACCGCCGGGACGTGCATTTTGTTATCGTGGGAGACGGCATGAGCCGCGACGCCCTTGAGCAGGAAATTGCCGCAGCGGATGTAGCGGATTGGTTCACATTCGAGGGACAGCATCCCGTAACGGATATCCCTGCCTATCACACGATGGCGGACGCACTGTTTGCCGCACTGAATGCCAGCGAGGACGTGGGACTGACGGTGCCCGCAAAAATCACCAGCTACTTAGCCGCCGGGCGGCCATGCCTTGTTTCGGTGAGCGGTGAAGCCGCCCGCGTGATGGACGAAGCCGCCGCCGGTTTAACGAGCCCCGCAGGCGACGTACACGGACTGTACGAAAACCTGCTGGCCCTGGCCGATATGCCGCCGGAGCGGCGCGCGGCCCTTGGCCGTGCGGGCCGGGCCTATTACGAAACCCATTTCCGGCGTGAGCCGCTGCTGCGGCAGCTGGAGGATTTTGTGCTTTCCGGTAAAAAAATGTAACAAAACCTTTTTTTGCCGCGTATTACTACTTGATACGGCGGGCGCGCCCGCCCAAAGAGGTGACGGTTTGAAGACCCTTGTGATCATCCCCTGCTACAACGAAGAAGAAAACCTGGACCGCGTGGTGGAACGCCTGCACGCTGCCGCGCCGGACGTGGATTACCTGATCGTCAACGATTGCTCCACCGACGGCAGCGCGGCGCTGTGCAGAGCCCGCGGCTACAATTACATTTCTCTGCCCGTAAACCTTGGCATCGGCGGCGGCGTACAGAGCGGCTACTTATACGCCCGGGAGCACAGCTATGACGTCACCGTGCAGATGGACGGCGACGGCCAGCACAACCCGTTGTTTCTGGCGGACGTGGTGCGGCCCGTGGCCGAGGGCAGGCTGGACATGTGCATCGGCAGCCGTTTTATCACGAAGGAGGGCTTTCAGACGAGCTTCATGCGCCGGCTGGGCATCAACTTCATCAGCGTGATGATCCGTCTTCTGTGCGGCGTGCGCATACTGGACACCACCAGCGGCTTCCGCGCCTGCAACAAGGAACTGACCGCCTATTTTGCTGACCATTACGCCCAGGACTACCCGGAGCCGGAGGCCATTATCACCGCTGTTCTGAACGGCTACCGCGTGGGCGAAGCCCCGGTCGTCATGGAAGAGCGCATGGGCGGCAAATCGTCCATCAGCCCTTTTAAATCGGTTTATTATATGGTGAAGGTGAGCATTGCGCTGGTGGTGTTCCGCATCACCTCCGGCAGACGGAAGGAGGGCCGCGCATGAACTGGCAGAGCATCAGCCCTATCCTGCGTATCGGCCTTTTGCTGGGTGCGGTGTGCTATCTTGCCCTCATCCTGTGGCTGCTCAAAAAGAAAAAGCTCACGGTGCGGTACTCCATCATCTGGCTCATTTCGGCCGGAGTGCTGCTCGTTTTCGCAGTATTTCCTTATGTCGTTCTGGTGCTGACAGACCTGCTGGGCATGGCTGTGCCCGTGAACGTGGTATTCCTCCTTGTCATCGCGTTCATCCTGCTTTTGCTGCTCAGCCTTTCCAGCATCGTCTCCGGCTTCGCGGAAAAGATCAAGCGCCTTGCGCAGGAAAACGCCCTCCTGGAAGAGCGCGTGCGCAGACTGGAAGCGCAGCTCGCGGCGCAGGATAAGCAAACGGAAAACGAAAAAACCTCGTAACGCGCCGTCCAAAGGCGGCGACAGCTTGTCAAAAACGCTGCGCTTTTCCGCCAAGCTGCTTACGACCAGGGTCTTTGGCCCCGTTCGCCGCGCACGGCGGCCTTCGGCGGCCGCTTCGCTCTACACATGCCTCGGCACTGGCCCTGCGGGGGCGTCTGCGCGCTAAGAGCCGCGCTTTCAGCGCGGTTGCCCGCAAGGGAGGCTTCGCACCGTTCCGACACGCGCCTGCGGGCGCAATCACCACCCCTTTTTGGCGGCATTCGCCGCGTGGCCTGCACTTTGCCGCGCAAAGATGCACGACTTTGCCACCGCCAGCTTTTTCCCCGGACGCTTCTTTTACTTCTTTGCCTTTTTCAACAGTCTGGTGCCGCCCATGGGCGGCGATCCTCCCCGGAAGGAGTTTTGCGCATGAGCAGCTTTTTCGCTGTTGCGTTCCTTGTGTTCCTGGCGGGCACGTGCCTGGCCTACTTCGTGCTGCCCAAGGCGGTGCGTCCCTACTGGCTTCTGGTGTGCAGTTACCTGTTTTATATGTACGACCCGGAAAATGCGGGCTTTGTGGCGCTGCTGCTTTCGGCCTCGGCCG
Organism: Ruthenibacterium sp.; assembly: GCF_017421385.1. NCBI lineage: Bacteria > Bacillati > Bacillota > Clostridia > Eubacteriales > Oscillospiraceae > Ruthenibacterium > Ruthenibacterium sp. The sequence continues at coordinate 21,645 of NZ_JAFOIN010000072.1, forward strand.
TCACCTGGGCGGCGGCGCTGCTGCTGGAACGTCTGCGCGTCAAATGGATGCGCCGCGTCTGTCTGGTCGTGTCGCTGGCGCTGTGCGTGGGCTGTCTGTTCTATTATAAATATTTCAACTTTTTGGGCGAAACGCTGGCTGCGCTGCTGGATTCCTTCGGCCTGCATTATACGGCCCCCAGCCTGGATATTCTCGCGCCGGTGGGCATCAGTTATTTCACCTTTGCCGCGCTGGGCTATGTCATCGACGTGTACCGCGGCCGGCAGCGTGCGGAGAAGAACTTTTTCTTTTATGCGCTCTTTGTCAGCTTTTTCCCCTGTATCGTCACAGGCCCCATCGAGCGCGCGGAGCATATGATCCCCCAATTCAAAACGCCGCAGACCTTCGATTACGCCCGCGTTTCAGGCGGGCTGTTCCGCATTCTGTGGGGCTTTTTCAAAAAATTCGTCATTGCCAACACGCTGGGAACAGCGGTGGATGCGGTGTACGGCAACCCGGGTTACGGCGCATACACCGGCCCCATCCTGCTGCTGGCCAGCTTGCTGTATACTTATCAGCTTTACTGTGATTTTTCCGCCGGATGTGACGTGGCGCTTGGCGCGGGGGCCGTGTTTGGGTTTGAATTGACGGAAAACTTCCGCCAGCCGCTGCGCGCCCGCTCCTTTACCGAACTGTGGCGGCGCTGGCACATCAGCCTGACAAGCTGGTTCCGTGATTACCTGTACATTCCTTTGGGCGGCAACCGCCGTGGCAAGGCGCGGCAGTACATAAACCAGCTTGTTGTTTTCCTTGTAAGCGGTCTGTGGCACGGCGCCTCCCTGTCTATGGTGGTGTGGGGCCTTCTCAACGGCGTTTACCTGTGCGTGGGCAAGGCCACGCAGGACGCGCGGCGTAAATTGACGCGGCATAATCCGCTGTATCATTTCACGCCTGTGCGGCGCATTTTCCAGACCGCTGTTACCTATCTGCTGTTCACAAGCTGTATCATCTTCTTCCGTTCGTCGGAGGTGTTTGAAGGCAGTAAGGGCATTGCGGACGCGCTGTATATCTACGGCCATCTGTTTTCGGGCTGGGGCAAGCTGTTCACCGCGCCGGACGCCATTGGCCGCGCGCTTGTTTCCATCGGGCTTTCGGTGCAGACGGCGCTGGTACTGGCTGTGAGCATCCTTGTGGTGGAAACGCTGGAATCTGTGCAGGAGCCGGTGAACCGCACCATCCGCAAGGTACCCATCTTCCTGCGGTGGCCGCTGTATTACGCGCTGGTGCTGGGCATGCTGTTCTTCGGCTCATTTGCCAACTCGGGCTCTATTTACGGAAGGTTTTAAGGAGGACGGCAGATGAAAAAACGATTGCGCTTTTTGGGCAGCCGTTTGCTTTCCGCGCTGCGCCTGGCGTTGGGGGCACTGCTGTTTACACCTGTGTTTGCGTTGCTGGTCGCAGTCAATTACGGCGTGGATTGTCAGGGCTACTTCTTGGGCGATACCTATCTTCGGGAGATCGCCACGATGCTGTTTGAAGGAAAAAACGTTGTCGGGTTCAACCAGCTCAATGGACGTGAGCTCGAAGTGCTTGAAGTCATTGTCGCCAACATGAACGAAGAGACCACCCCTGAGACCATCGCCCTCGGTTCCAGCCGCATTTTGCAGTTGACGCGTGAAATGGTCGGCACCAGCTTTTACAACAGCGGTACCTCCGGCGGGGATTTCAACGATGTGCTGAGCGTATTTTCTTTGTATGACAAGGCGGGCAAGCTGCCGAAAAACGTCATCATCGGGCTGGACCCGTGGCTGTTCAATACAGATGTGGACGCCAACGGCTCCAACGATCCATCGCTGTATGCTGAATTTTTGACGGAAAAGCTGGGCGTTCCCACAGAGTATGAAAAAAAGGACCTTTCCAAGACATGGAAAAATCTGTTTGATCTGACCTATTTTCAGGGCAACATCGAGTATATGCTGAAGGGCTCCAACAAGAGCGGCGCTGCCCAGACCGTGGACGACAGCGCCCTGTATCAGCAGGATACCGAGGTAAAATGTTCCGACGGCAGTCTGGTGTACGACCGGGAATTCCGCGGCTGGAAACAGGACGCCGTGGACCATGCCGCGCTGGAGGTCGCCAACAACGGCATGTTCCGTCTGGATTATTACACAGAACCGGACGCTCAGCGGCTGGCCATCTTTGAAAAATGGCTCCAGTATATGCAGGAGAAGGGCATCAACGTCATCATCCTCCTCTCGCCCTACCACCCCATTATCTACGACCGCGCCCTATCGGACACCGAGCGTTACGGCGGCCTGTTCGGCACCGAGAAAGCCGCGCGCGCGCTTGGAAAAAAATACAATATCCCCGTGTACGGCAGCTATAATCCTTATGCCATTCCCGCCACATCAGCCGATTTTTACGACGGCCTGCACCCTCACGGCGACTGCCTGGCCCGCTTCTTTCCCGGCATTCCCCAGGCTCTGACCGACCGTGACGCGGGCGTGGATGTAGGCCTGGACTACACTGCCGCCGCCCCGGATGCAGACGACGAAGCCGCAGACGCGGCATAAAAAACAGCAGCGCAGCTGCTGTTTTTACGCGCACCCGGGCACTTTGTGCCCGGGTGCTTGAGATTTTAATGCCGTGGGCCGGGCACGACCCACGGACATCCGGATACGTTTTTATTGCGGAGCAATAAAAAATCCGACACAAACGCCCCGGCGCCGCGGTTTATAGCGGCGCCGGGGCGTTTGATATGTCATGTGTTTTGGATAGAGCGGCTTATTTTGCGCGGCTCACTTTCGGGCCTTTGGGAGTATCCTCCACCACATAGCCCTTCTCCGTCAGCTCCGCGCGGATGGCGTCGGCGCGGGCCCAGTCCTTTGCCTTTTTTGCGGCCGCGCGCTCGTCCACAAGCGCCAGGATATCCGCAGGGATCTCGTCCTTCTTGCGGTTATATAGGATGCCCAGCACGCCCGTCAGCGCGTCAAAAGCATCCGCCGCGGTCTCCAGCGCGGCTCTGCTGCTCTGCGGCGCAAGCGTGTTGATCTCACGCACAAAGTCAAACAGCGCGGCCAGCGCATCGGGCGTGTTCAGGTCGTCGTCCATGGCGGCACAGAATTTTCCACGGGCAGCCGCGGCCTTTTCCACCAGCGTCTCATCGTCGCCGTGAGCATTTTCAATGGCAAAGTCCAGGTTGTTCCGGCAGGTGTACAGGCGCTCCAGGCTGGCCTTGCATGCGCCGATCAGCTCGGCGGTGTAGTTCAGCGGGCCGCGGTACTGCCCTGTCAGCAGAAAGTAACGGATGGGCTCGTAGCCGTATACCTCGCTCAGCTCGCGCACGGTAAAGAAATTGTTGGCGCTTTTGCTCATCTTATGGTTGTCGATGTTCAAAAAACCGTTGTGCATCCAGTACCGCGCAAAGGTGCAGCCGTTGGCACATTCGCTCTGGGCGATCTCGTTTTCGTGGTGAGGGAAGATCAGATCCTCGCCGCCTGCGTGGATATCGATGGTCTTGCCCAGATGCCTGCGCGCCATGGCGCTGCACTCAATGTGCCAGCCCGGACGTCCCTTGCCGTAGGGGCTGTCCCAGTACGGTTCGCCAGGCTTCGCGGCCTTCCACACGGCAAAATCCGCGGGGTCCTCTTTCAAATCGCCGTCCATCTGGCTGCGAAGCGCGCGGTTGCCGCTTTCAAGGTCCTCCAGCACCAGATGGGAAAGCTTGCCGTATTCCTTGAATTTCTTAGCGCGGAAATACACGTCGCCGTTTTTGGCCACATAGCCGTAGCCTTTTTCAATGATGTCCGCCACGATGGACAATATCTCGTCGATGTGCTCCGTGGCGCGGGGGCGCACCGTGGGCGGCAGTGCGTTCAGACCGTCGCAATCCTTTAAAAACTCCGCCTCATAACGGCCCGCGTACTCCTGCATGGAAACGCCCGCCTCATTGGCCTTGGCGATGATCTTATCGTCGATGTCCGTAATGTTGGAAACAAACAGCACCCTGTTTCCCTGATACTCCAGATAGCGGCGCAGCGTATCGAACACCACCACCGGGCGCGCATTGCCGATATGCACATAGTTGTACACCGTGGGGCCGCATACATAAATGCGGTATTCCCCCGGCACCAGCGGCGTGAGCTCTTCCTTTTTACGCGTCATCGTGTTGAATATTTTCATTTTATGTTCCTCCTCCGTTCGGGGTGGGTTTCATTCAGAGCGCCGCAGACGCAGCATGCGGTCCGCGCCCAGCAGCACGCCCGCGCGGGCGGCGGCAAAATTCAGGCCGCCCTGCATATACACGGTATACGGCGCGCGCAGCGGGCCGTCGGCGGAAAGCTCGATGCTGCTGCCCATGGTAAATGCGCCCGCCGCCATGATGACGGGATCCTCGTAACCGGGCATGTCCCCCGGTTCGGGCGCTGCAAAGCTGTCCACAGGGCTGCCCGCCTGCACGCCGCCGCACAGCGCCACCATACCCTCCGGGCTGCCCGTCTCCACACTGGTGATAATGTCGTTCCGCTGCGCGCCGTAAGCCGGGGTGGCCGCATAACCAAGAAGCTCGAACAGACAGGCTGCATACACGCTGGTTTTCAGCGCCTCGCACACCACGCCGGGCGCATAGTACAGACCCAGATACATGCCGCGCAGCATGTCCAGCGTGCAGCCGATCTCCCCGCCCACGCCGGGTGCGGAAAGGCGGTGGGCGCAAAGCTCCACCAGATCGGCCCGGCCCGCGATGTAGCCGCCCGTGGGCGCGATGCCGCCGCCCGGATTTTTGATGAGGCTTCCCGCCATCAGGTCCGCCCCGCGCTGGGTGGGCTCCTGTTTTTGAGTGAACTCTCCGTAGCAGTTGTCCACCATGACGATGATATCCGGCTGCACCGCCTTGGCTGCGCGGCTGACGGCTTCGATCTGCTCCAGCGAAAGCGCGGGCCGCGCGGCGTAACCGCGGCTGCGCTGAATGTAACACATCTTTGCCCCGCGGCACTTCCGGGCAATGCCTGCAAGGTCCGGCGTGCCGTCCGCCAGCAGATCCACCTCATCGTACTGCACGCCGAATTCCATCAGATTTCCGTAATGGGTGCCGTCGATACCGATCACGCCGGCCAGCGTGTCGTAGGGACGGCCCGTGACGGCGACCATGCGGTCTCCCGGGCGCAGCACACCGAACAGCGCCACACTGAGCGTATGCGTTCCGGACATAAAGTTGTGGCGGAACAGCGCCGCCTCACTGCCCGTCAGCACAGCGAACACTTCCTCCAGCTTTCCGCGCCCCGCGTCGTCCATGCCGTAGCCTGTGGTACCCACAAGATGGCTGCCGCCCACGCGGCAGTCCGTGAAAGCCTTCAGCATTTTCAGCTGGTTGTATTCCTTGATTTCCTCCAGCCGGGCAAACTGCTCCCGGCACAGCGCCAGCGCCCTTTCGTCTGCGTCCAGCAGCGGGCGCGACAGATCATAAAACTGCTCGATCATTCCCTGTCCTCTTTCATCGTAGTGTCGGCGGCACGCCGCCCTGTTTTTCCTCCCGGCTGCGCAAGCCCTTTATTTTTCCTCCGGCAGCCCGTCCAGCGCATAGCGCTGCACGGTATCCTCCGCCGCAAAGCCAAGACGGTGGTAAAAATTCAGCCGTTCTTTTTTGCAGGAGAGTGCCACACGCCGCCCCCGGGCTGCCAGATCCGCTGCAAGCAGGCCCGTCAGCCAGCCGCCGATGCCCTGCCCGCGCAGCGCTTCCAAGGTTTCAACGGCGGCCAGATATGCGGTATCCGGCGAAAGGGCGTAAGCGCCCGCCGTAGAAACGAGCGCGCCCTCCCGCCGCACGGCCCACACCTCGGCCGCGCCCCGGGCCAGCTTTGTGCAGAGCTCGGAATAAAAATTGTCCCACGCGCCGGGGTCGTCCTCGCCGCGCATCATAAAATCCGTCACCTCGGCGGGCGCGGGCGCGCGGTCCAGCGTCAGGCGGACAGCGTCCGGGCACGGCGGAGCGGCGGCTTTCGCCAGCACCAGATTGTGCAGCGCGTACAGAGGACTGTACCCCGCCGGGGCCGCGCCGCCGGCATTCACATACCGTACGCCCTGCATACGCAGGAACGCGCCCGTCTCCTCCGCGTCGTATGTACCGCACAGCACGGCGCTGCGGCCCTTGAGCTGTACGGCGGCGGAACCATCCGCCACATAAAAGCGCATCAGCGCGCCGCTGCGGCCGAATACGGCCAGATGCACGGGCAGGATATCCCCGAAATAGGGCCTGCCCCGCACCGCGGCAAGAAACTGCGGACGATTGCTCTCATTCAGTTCCGCGATCACAGCGCGTTCACCAGCTCTTTGTAATGGCGCCCTCGCGCCTCAAAATTGGGATAGCTGTCAAAGCTGGCACAGGCGGGCGAAAGAGACACGATATCGCCCGGCTGCGCCGCCGCTCTGGCCATCTCTACGGCCTGAGGCATGTCCGCCGCCCGCAAAATCACAAGCCCGCTTTCGGCAAAGCCGGGGTCCGCCTTCACCGCATCTTCGATTTTCTGCGCGGTGGCTCCCGTAAGGATGAGTGTTTTCACATGAGCGATCAGCTCCGGCGCCAGCGGCGCAAAGCTGATGCCTTTGTCCGAGCCGCCTGCAATAATGATGAGCTTCTGGTCAAACGCCCGCAGCCCTGCGATGACGCGCGTGGGGCTGGTGGCGATGGAATCGTTGAACCACTGCACGCCGTTCAGCGTGCGCACCGGCTCGATGCGGTGCTCCACGCCTGCAAAGCTTTTGGCGACGGCGGCCATGGTGGAGACCTCCGCCATACCCCACACGGCTGTAAACGCCGCCAGCAGGTTTTCCAGGTTATGCTCGCCCCGCAGGGCCACGTCCTCGCGGCGCACGATGGGCGTTACGCGTCCGTTTTCCGCCATGCACAGCATGCCGTCCGCCCGCAGGAAACCACCGTTTTCCACCACGCTCTTACGCGTGAACCAGCGGCAGCTCCCCTTTACATCCGCGGCCATGGCGCGGGTGACCTCGTTTTCATAGCCCAGCACGGCTTTTCCGCCCGGCTTCTGGTACAGGAGGATATTGCGCTTGGCGTCGATGTATTCCTGCATATCCTTGTGATGGTCCAGATGGTTGGGCGTGACGTTCGTCACCACCGCCACCTCCGGGGACTGGCGCATGCTGATAAGCTGGAAGCTGGAAAGCTCCACCACGGCTACATCCGTGGCCGCGATGGCGTCCACCACAGGCAGCAGCGCGCGGCCCAGGTTGCCGCCCAGATGCACGGTGTACCCCGCCGCCTCCAATATTTTTGCAATGAGCGTCGTGGTGGTAGTCTTGCCGTCGGAGCCCGTCACGGCCACGATCTTGCAGGGACAAAGCCGGAAGAACAGCTCCATCTCGCTGGTCACCTCGGCGCCCGCCTCCCGGGCGGCCACCAGCTCCGGCGTATAGTATTCAAAGCCCGGCGTGCGCATGATCATCTCCTGTCCCGCCAGCCCGTCGAGGTAATGTTCTCCCAGCGAAAACCGGATGTCCAGCTTGCGCAGCGCCTGGGCATACGGGCCAAAGGCGTCGATGTCCGGCTTTTTGTCGCACAGCGTGATCTGCGCGCCGCACCGTGCGAACAGCTCAATGCACTGCTGGTTCGTGACGCCCGTGCCGATGAACGCAACGCGCCTGCCGCGCAGCGAACGGTAAAAATCCTCGATTTGTTTCTCCATTGTCCCACCTCATTCGCATAAGTATAGATAGTATAGCATATTTATGGTAAGTTTAAAAGGTTCGCGGGGATTTTGGAGGATTTTCCGCCGTGTTTCCGCAGGCTCTGCGCACACGCTGCTTTTTCCGCTCTTTTTCACACCGCCGGGCAACATTTTGTCTTGTGCGTCCCCCGCCCCGCATGGTAAAATATAGGGCGTACAGAAAAAACAGGACACGCCCGCGCCGGGAATCGTTTTCCCTGCCGGGCCTCATAGGGGAGGAACCGTTTTTGGCCAATGAATTGTTCGGGCTGTTCGGCAGCCATCTGTTCGACGACCGCGTGATGCGTGAGCGCCTGCCGCTGAGCGTATATGAATCGCTGCGTGAGATTCGCGACGAGGGCAAGCCCTGGAACCCGGAGGTTGCGGATATTGTGGCAGACGCCATGCAGGCCTGGGCCATGGAGCAGGGTGCGACGCATTACATCCACTGGTTCAGCCCCATGACGGGCACGGGCAGCGGCAAGCACGACAGCTTTATCGATGGTGTAAAGCAGGGCGAGCCTATCTTGAATTTTTCCGGCAAAATGCTTGCCAAAGGCGAGAGCGACGCTTCCAGTTTTCCTTCCGGCGGGCTGCGCGCCACATTCGAGGCGCGCGGATACACCGCGTGGGACCCCACCTCCCCCGCTTTTGTGCTGGGCACCACGCTGTACATTCCCACGGCGTTCTGCGCCTATACCGGCGAAGCGCTGGACCAGAAAACCCCCGTGCTGCGCAGCATGCAGGCGCTCAACAAACAGGCTCTGCGTGTGCTGCGCGCGCTTGGCGATACCGAAACGGTGTCTGTACAGCCCACTGTGGGCGCGGAGCAGGAATATTTCCTTGTGGACAAGGACCTGTTCGACCGCCGGCTTGACCTGAAGGTCTGCGGCCACACGCTTCTGGGCGCGAAGCCGCCCAAGGGACAGGAGCTTGAGGACCACTACTACGGCAGCATCAATGAACGCGTGCGCGAATTCATGCGCGAACTGGACGAAGAGCTGTGGCGCCTTGGCGTACCCGCTAAGACCGAGCACAACGAGGTCGCTCCCGGCCAGTACGAGCTGGCCAGCGTATTCGCCACAGCCAATATCGCCTGCGACCACAACCAGATCATGATGGAGCTGATGCGCAAGGTAGCTTTGCGCCACAATTTTGCATGCCTGCTGCACGAAAAGCCTTTTGCGGGCGTAAACGGCAGCGGCAAGCACAACAATTGGAGCATCGTCACCAATACGGGCAAAAATCTTCTGAATCCCACCGACAAACCCGAGGAAAACCCTGTTTTTCTTGTAACGCTGTGCGCGGTGCTGACGGCTGTCGACAAATATGCGGACCTGCTGCGCCTTTCGGCCAGCTGCCCGGGCAACGAGGAACGCCTTGGCGGCAACGAAGCGCCGCCTGCTGTGGTGAGTATCTTCCTGGGCAACGCACTGACGCATATGCTGCAGGAGCTTGCCGAGGGCCACGCACTGCAAAAGGAAGAGCGCGGCGCGCTTCTGACGGGCGTAAAAAGCCTGCCGCTTTTAAAGCTGGATGATTCCGACCGCAACCGCACCTCGCCTTTCGCTTTCACTGGCAATAAATTTGAATTCCGCATGGTGGGTGCGAGCCAAAGCATCGGCCTTGCCAATGCGGTGACAAACGCTATTGTGGCCGACGTGCTGCACGATTTTGCCGACAAATTGGAAGGTGCGGACGATGTTTCCGCCGTGGTGCGGGAAATCGTGGCTGAGACCTGGCACGCCCACGGCCGCATCATTTTCAACGGCAACAATTACAGCGCCGAATGGGCCGCCGAGGCCGCACGCCGCGGCCTTCCCAATATTCAAAGCATGGTGGACGCAGCCGACGGCTTCATCGCGGAGAAGAATGTAGCCATGTTCGAGCGCACCAAGGTGTTCACCGCTGCGGAGTGCCGCTCCCGATATGAGATCACGCTGGAAACGTACGCCAAGCATATCCACATCGACGCCTCCACGATGCTGGAGATGGCAGGCCGCAGCCTTCTTCCCGCCAGCTATGAATATCTGTCCCGCGTGAGCCGCGCGGAATATTACGCGGAGCGGAACGGCTGCGCCTGTGCCAGCGCCAAGGCGCAGGTGGAAAAACTGTGCGTCACCATCGACAAGACCGCGGGCGCTATGGAGGCGCTGCGCCGCGCTCTGCATGCGCTGGACACTGCACATTTGGGTGAAAAGGCCCGGGCGGACGCCTGCCGCGCGCTGCGCGAGCACGAGATGGCCGCCCTGCGCGAGGCCGCCGACGAGCTGGAGGAGCTTGTGCCCCAGACGTACTGGCCCATGCCGGATTACTGCGAGCTGCTGTTCGACCTGTAAGGCCCGCTGCTCACGGCTTCTGTGTGCAAAAATCATACTGCAAACGCAAAACGGCCCCGTTCCGGGCGGCTGCAAGCCGCGGGACAGGGCCGTTTCCTTATTCCGCCGGGTGTCCGTGCAGCACACGCTGCAGCGCCCGCCCGGCATTTTCCGAAATCCCATCTTTTCGTAAAAGCCCTTCTTGCCTTCGGCCGCAATAAGCTGTACGCTCATGCGTCCGCCCGGAGGCAGCCGGCTTTGGGCATAGGCCAGAAGCTTTTCTGCCACAGCCTTTCCAATGCCGCGCCCCTGGTATTCCGGCGCGATCACCACGTCCGCAATAACGTCGTACAGCCCGTCCCCACCAAACGCCCCATGGCAACGGCGCGGCCATCCTCCACGGCGGTCACGTCATACAGGGCGGCGGCAAGCGCGCGCCTCGTCTGTTCTTCGGAATGATTTTCCCACCCCGCAAGCGTGCGCAAGGCACGGTAATCCTCGTAGCACAATTCGTTTTCCCGGTATTCCGGCATCAATTTTCTCCCTTTCGTTCTCCCGCGTCCCGCCCGTGCGCACGGAGTGGGACGCAGCATATCCTTGCCGTTTCCGCAGGTGCTATCCCACCGGGACAAAGGGCGGCGGCTCCTCTCTCGGGCCGTTCACAGCGTATACGGCCCGCAGGATCTCATCCCGGCGCACCGCGGCCTCCTGCTCCGGCAGCTCCAGCCAAACGGCGTGCAGGTCGTATGGCCCGTAACGGAAATGTCCCATCACCGCGCCCCGTATCACGCCGTCCACCAAAAGATACTGCGTTACCTCGCTGCCCTTTTCCGGGCTTTTGTAGCGCTCCTTTCGTGCGCTTTCCCCACAGCGGACCAGCGGGTCGTTCCGGTGCAGCGCCAGCACGCCGCGCAGCGGCTCAAAGGCCTGCGCCTGCAGAAGCGGCACATCCTGCGCGGGCAGATAGCCCTCCCGCCAGCGAACCAGGATGCCCTGCCGCGCCAGCTCTTCCATCGCCGCGGCAACGTCCCTTGCGGGAAGGCCGTAAAAATCCTTTGCATCTGCCGCCGTCAGGTACACCTGCCGGTGCGCAAGCCGCGGCAGCACCCGCAGCAGGGCTTCGGCGCGGGAGATGCGCGCCGGGTCCACATCCGGGAACATCTCGTCAAACAGGTACCAGCCCCGGTCCCATTCGCCGTCGAACTGGTCCTCAAACACAAGAAAGGCTTCCTGCAGCCGGTGCAGCGCGGGCGTGATCTGCTTCACCAGCAGGCCCGTCATCCGTTTCATCGCTTCGATGTTCAGCGGGCCTTCCCGCCCGATCAGCTCCCGCAGCAGCTCCGAATGCTCCGTGGGCTTATAGGGCCTGCGGTACAGGCCGGCAAACAGCTCCATCTGTGCCGCCTCCACAAACCCGATGTTCCCGTTCTGGAACCGCCCTTTCACCAGAATGCGCTGCCGCTGGCGCCGGCCGTTGTATTCCACGTCGTCAAAATCCGCGCGCTCCACCAGGCACGGCGGCTGCCCGAACCCGTGCCAGTGTACGTTCAGCCCCGGCGAAAGGTCCCGGTACAGCGCATCGTACTCTGCCGCGCCCGCGTGCCGCGTCAGGCAATGGCGCCGCATGCGCAGCGCCGTAACGTTTTCCATTGTCAGCATCCTGCCGCCTCCCCTGTTCCGCCGCCCGTGCGGCGCTTCTGTTCCATGCTATCACAGGGAACCCGACAGCTGTATGTCATGTCGGTCCCACAGCACGCCGCACATGCAAAGCGCCCCGCGCAGAGCCGCAGCGCCTCCGCGCGGGGCTCCGCCCGCTTTTACTTATTCTGGATGGCGTCCACCGCGTTGATGACAGCCGCGCGCATACCGCCGCGCTCCAGCTCCGCCACGCCCACAATGGTCGTGCCGCCGGGCGAGCACACCGCGTCCTTCATCGCGCCCGGGTGGGCGCCCGTTTCCACCTGCATGCGGCCCGTGCCCGCCACCATCTGGCCGGCAAGGCGGTAGGCCATGGTCCGCGGCAGGCCGTGCTTTACGCCCGCGTCGCCCAGCGCCTCGATGAACATGCTCACAAACGCCGGGCCGCAGCCGCTCAGTGTGCCTGCAATGCCCAGCAGGCGGCTCTCCACGGGCTGCACCAGCCCCAAATGGCCGAACAGCTCCTGCACCAGCACGTATTCCTCTGGCGTAAGGGAATGCTTTTCCTCCAGCAGGAACACGCCCGCGCACACGCGCACCGGCGTGTTTGGCATGGTGCTCAAATGGCGCGTTCCGGGCAGCAGCGCCTCGTACCGCTCGAAGGGCCAGCCCGCCGCCACGGAAACGACTGCCTTATCCGCAAGCTGCCCGCGCACGGGCGAAAGCACCTCCTCGATCAGGTGCGGCTTTACGGCCACGATGACCACATCTGCGGCCTCCGCCACCTCCCGGGCGTCCCGGCAGGGACGCATGCCCCGGGGCTGCGTTGCGGCGCACAGCTTGTCCCAATCCTTCGCACAGGCGCAGATCTGCTCCGGCTCCAGTGCCTTTGAACGCAGCAGCCCCTCGGCAATGGCCTGCGCCATATTGCCGAACCCGATAAATCCCAGCTTCATATCCTTTCTTTCCATCCTTGGTCTTCCCCACTTTCCAATTTTTTCTGAACAGCCCGGCCCTCAGCTGGGCAGGCCGTCGAACGGGTCCTCCGGCTTAGGCAGCGGCCCGCTGCTCGCAAAGTGGCGGCGCGTCATCCGCAGCGCGACGCCGCCCAGCATCACCAGCTGCACCAGCTGGGCCAGAACGGCTGCATAGGTAGTGCCTTGCAGCTCCCACCGGGCGATGCACGGCCCGCTGGCCAGCGCGGAGACGGCAATGGCGCACACGTTTGCCACAATCAGCCCCTTCATACAGCGCATCACCGTCAGCACCATGCTGTAAAAAAGCACCAGCGCCGTCAAAATGGCGGACACGACCATAGGCCCCAGCAGGTACTGGTAATCGGCCAGGCCGGGCGAGACGAACGTCGCCAGCCCCCAGCGTCCCAGAAAATGCGCCACAGCCAGGCCCAGGGGCAGCAGTGCCAGCACAATGCCCTGCACGGCGAACACCGCCTTGAAAAAGCCCTTTTTGTCCCGCCTGGCATAGCTGTCCGCAAATACGGTGATGAACGGATTGAACAGGTAAGTCGCCCCCACCTGCAGCAGCACGACGGGCTGCGTGACGGGGCCGTAAATGCCCAGCGCCGTCTCCCCCATCCGGCTGCTGAGCGCCAATTTGGGGATGGAGGCCGTGGTGGTGTTCAAAAAGCTGTACACCGCCAGCGGCAGGCACTCCCACAGCAGCGAGGCCACGCGGGCGTTCTGCGGCTGCTCCGGCGCATAAAAAGCCCGCGCCTGCGGCAGAGAATAAACGAAAAACACCACGAGGCTCGCGCCCAGCATCAACGCAAGGGTCAAAACGATATCCTGGGTGAGCCACAGCGTCAGCGTAAAGGATGCCAGCGTCACCGCGCCGCGCACCGCATAGGTCTTGCCCACGATGTCCAGCCGCCCGCTGCGCTGGTCGATGGCGTTGTAGATATCGGTAAGGGATTCCACCATGCGGTAGCCCAGGAACAGCAATACGCAGACGCTCTGCTGGGCGCTGTATGGGTTTTCGCCCGTCAGGGCGCTCACCGCTACGAAGCCGATGCACAGCGCCACAGCCAGCGCACAGGTCCATACACGGCTGCGGATGTAGGTGCTTGCGCCGTACTTACCCCGGATGTCCGACACCTGAAAGCTGTACATGCCGTAGGATGCGATGGACAGAAAAATGCCCGTGGCCGTAAGCGCCGTATTGTACACGCCGGAAACCTGCTCCCCGGCCAGGCGCACCACCAGGATACCGCACAGGAACTGGCACAGCATATAGGTGAGCTGTCCGAATGTATTCCACAAAAAATTCCGTTTCAAGGTCTGGGCGTCCTGCAAAGCGCGGCGCCTCCTTTTCACTTATTTTCCCGCACCTTTCCGCGCGGCGGCGGGCGGCAGCCGGGCTAACAAAAATAGTATACCACCCGAACGGCAAAAAAGAAAGACGGGCCAAAGCCCGCCTCTCCTGCACAGCTATTTCGCCGTGACCTGCAGACGTGTCAGCGCGCGCTTCAGGCGCGCCTGTGCCAATTCCAGCTCGCGCTGGTCCTTGGCCTTTTCAATCAGCTGCTCCGCGCGCTCCTTCGCTCGCTGGGCGCGGTCCGCGTCGATATCCTCTGCCCACTCAAAGGTGGTGGCCACAAGGCGCACATTGTCTTTCGTCACTGCCAGCATCCCCCCCGCGCAGGCCGCGCGGCGGCGCTTGCCGTCAATGGTCACCCGTGCCTCACCCGTGCCCAGCGCCGTTACATAGGGCGAATGCCGGGCCAGGATGCACACGTCGCCGTCAATGGCCCGCACGATGAGCTTTTCCGCCTCGCCGTCGAAGAAACCGCCGTCCGGCGTCACGATCTGAAGATGAAAGGTTGACATGGCGTCTCCCCCTTACAGCGTTTTTGCCTTCTCCAGCACGTCGTCGATCGTGCCGGCGAAGAGGAACGCGGATTCCGGCAGATCGTCGTGCTTGCCCTCGATGATCTCCTTAAAGCCGCGGATGGTCTCCTTGAGCGGCACATATTTGCCCTGCATGCCCGTGAATTGCTCGGCCACGCTGAACGGCTGGGACAAAAAGCGCTGTATTTTGCGCGCGCGGGAGACTGTGAGCTTATCCTCCTCGGACAACTCATCCATACCCATGATGGCGATGATGTCCTGCAATTCCTTATACCGCTGCAGGATGCGCTGCACGTCGCGCGCCACCTCGTAGTGTTCGCGGCCCACCACGTCCGGCGTCAGGATGCGGGAGTTGGACTCCAGCGGGTCCACAGCCGGATAAATGCCCAGGCTGGAAATGCTGCGCGACAGCACTGTCGTCGCGTCCAGATGGGCGAAGGTGGTGGCCGGCGCGGGGTCCGTCAGGTCATCGGCCGGCACATACACGGCCTGTACGGAAGTAATGGAGCCCTTTTTCGTGGAGGTGATGCGTTCCTGCAGGGCGCCCATTTCCGTGGCCAGCGTGGGCTGGTAACCCACGGCGCTGGGCATACGGCCCAGCAGGGCGGAAACCTCGGAACCCGCCTGGGTAAAGCGGAAAATATTGTCGATGAACAGCAGCACGTCCTGGTTTTCCCGGTCACGGAAATATTCGGCCATCGTCAGGCCCGAAAGGCCCACGCGCATACGCGCTCCCGGCGGCTCGTTCATCTGGCCGTACACCAGCGCCGTTTTGGAAAGCACGCCGCTCTCCTTCATCTCGTTGTACAGGTCGTTGCCCTCGCGGGTGCGCTCGCCCACGCCTGTGAATACCGAAAGGCCGCCGTGCTCCTTGGCAACGTTGTTGATCAGTTCCATGATCAGCACGGTCTTTCCCACGCCCGCGCCGCCGAACAGGCCGATCTTGCCGCCCTTGGCGTAGGGGGCGATGAGGTCCACGACCTTGATGCCTGTTTCCAAAATCTCGGTGGTGGATTCCTGCTCGTCATAAGCGGGCGGCTGGCGGTGGATGGGCCAGCGCTCCTGAGCCTCCGGCGCGGGAAGATTGTCCACAGGGTCTCCCAGCAGATTGAAGATGCGGCCCAGGCATTGATCGCCCACGGGCACCGTGATGGGGCTGCCCGTATCCACGGCTTTCGCGCCGCGCACAAGGCCGTCGGTGCTGGACATGGCGATGCAGCGCACAACGTCGTCGCCGATGTGCTGCGCCACCTCCAGCGTGATGGTGTCGGCCCCGTTCTCCACCGTGATGGCATTCAGCAGGCCCGGCAGATGCCCGTCGGGGAATTTGATGTCCAGCACAGGCCCGATGATCTGGGTGACTGTGCCGATGTTCTGATTGCTCATTGGCTTGTCTCCTTTGAATAGGATGAAAACAGCTTTCGGCTGTGTGCGCCTGCGCTTCGCGCGGCCCCCTGCGAGGGCAGGCTTGAAATACCTGCAGGGCGTTTCCGGATGTGCGGAGCATACGCCGAAAAACGGGAAGCACCCGTTTTTCAGGCGTGGGACGCGGGGCGTCCATTGAGGACTGTTCTTGTCGCTTCGCTCCTCGAACGGCTAAGGCACCCGCTTGGCGCTCCGGCGCATCCGGCGCGCTACCCGCGCGCCTCTGTGCGCCTGCGCTTCGCGCGGCCCCCTGCGGGGGGTAGGCTTGAATTGCCCTGCTGGCGTTTCAAGCCAAGTGTTTTATGCCTCCGCGCCGGCCACGATCTCCGTGATCTCCTGCGTGATGGCGCCTTGCCGCGCACGGTTGTATTTCAGTGAAAGGTCCTCGATCATGTCACCCGCGTTTTTGCTGGCCGCATCCATCGCAGTACGCCGTGCCCCCTGTTCGCTGGCCACGCTCTCCGCCATAGCCCCCCACAAAAGGCCGCCCACATATTCCGGAACAATCGCGTCGTATACCGCCTCGCTGGACGGCTCGTAGATCGTCAGGCTCTCCGCCGTGTTCTTTGCTTCCCTGCGCTCGTAGCGGATGGGCAGCATTTTCAGCACCGCCGGCTGCTGGCTGAGCATGGACACAAAATTGGTGTATCCCACATACAGCGCGTCAAACGCGCCCTTGCGGAACTGCCCGCAGAGCATCCGTGCGATGGAAAAGCAATCGCCCAGCGAGACGTCCTCGGCCGTGGCATAGGCGTCCGTCACGGTCTCCAGCCCGCGGTGCGCACAATATTCCACAGCCTTTTTGCCGATGGGCAGCACGCACACCGCCTTGCCGTCCATATGCTCGGCCACCGTTTTAAACAGGTTGGTATTGTAGCCGCCTGCCAGCCCGCGGTCGCCCGCGATCATGATATAGCAGGTCTTTTTCACTTCGCGCTGCTGCACGAACGGAGAGGAAAAATCCGTGTTGCCGTACGCGATGTCTGTAAGGCATTCATGCAGCGTGGTGAAATAGGGCCGCGTCTCCTCGGCGCGTTCCTTCGCGCGCCGCAGCTTCGAGGACGCCACCAGCTCCATGGCCTTGGTGATCTGCATGGTGCTTTCCACGCTTTTGATGCGCAGCTTGATATCCTTCATGGACGATGCCGCCATGACGCCGTGCCTCCTTCTTCCTTCTTTTTATGCGTGGGATTTGAGGAACGCCGCCGTGAACTCCGCCAGCGCCTTGTCCAGCGCGGCCTTCGTCCCTTCGGAAAGCGCGCCGCTCTCCCGGATGGGCGCCAGCACGTCCGCGTCATGCAGGCTGCTTAGATCCTCGTACAGCTCCTGCTCGTACACAGCGATCTGCTCCACAGGCACGTCCACCAGGTAATCGTTGGTAACAGCATACAGGATGCACACCTGCTGCTCCACAGGCACCGGAGAATTGCGGTCCTGCTTGAGCACCTCCACAATGCGCTCGCCCTGCGCCAGACGGCGCTTGGTATCCGCATCCAGGTCCGACCCGAACTGGGCGAAAGACTGCAGCTCACGGTACTGGGAATACGCCAGCTTCAGCGTGCCCGCCACCTTTTTCATTGCCTTGATCTGCGCGTTGCCGCCCACGCGGGACACCGAAATGCCCGGGTTGACGGCAGGCATCACGCCCGCGTGGAACAGCTCTGTTTCCAAAAAGATCTGGCCGTCCGTAATGGAGATGACGTTCGTGGGGATGTAGGCCGAAACGTCGCCGGCCTGCGTCTCGATGATGGGCAGCGCCGTCAAACTGCCGCCGCCGTATTCGGGGGCCAGGCGCGCCGCACGCTCCAGCAGACGGCTGTGCAGGTAAAACACGTCGCCTGGATACGCCTCGCGGCCGGGCGGACGCCGTATGAGCAGAGAAAGCGCGCGGTAGGCCACCGCATGCTTGGAAAGGTCGTCGTAGATGATCAGGACGTCCCTGCCCTTGTCCATAAAATATTCGCCCATAGCGCAGCCCGCGTAGGGCGCGATATACTGCACCGGGGCCAGCTCGCTGGCTGAGGCCGAGACCACGATGGTGTAGTCCATTGCGCCGGCCACAGTGAGCGTTTCCACCAGCTGAGCCACCGTCGAGCGCTTCTGGCCGATGGCAACGTAGATACACACCACGTCCTTGCCCTTCTGGTTGATGATCGTGTCCGTGGCGATGACGGTCTTGCCCGTCTGGCGGTCGCCGATGATCAGCTCACGCTGGCCGCGGCCGATGGGGATCATGCTGTCGATGGCCTTGATGCCCGTCTGCAGCGGCACGCTGACGCTTTTGCGCTCAATGATGCCGGGTGCCTTGCGCTCGATAGGCCGCGTTTCGGCTGCGTCAACAGGCCCCTTGCCGTCAATGGGCTGGCCCAGCGCGTTCACCACGCGGCCGATGAGCGCTTCGCCCACCGGCACGCTGACGACGCGGCCCGTGCGCCGGACCGTATCGCCTTCCCTGATGCCCTCGTCGGAGCCCAGCAGCACGATGGCTACACTGTTCTCCTCCAGGTTCAAGGCCATGCCGTATTCGCCGTTCTCAAACTCCACCAGCTCGTTCGCCATGCACTTTTCCAGCCCGTAGGCGCGGGCGATGCCGTCGCCCACAAGAATGACGGTGCCCGTTTCGGCGCATTCGATCCTGCTGTCGTAATTTTTGATCTGGCTTTTAATGATCTTGCTGATATCCTCAGGTTTTAACTGCATAGTCTCACCAACTTTCCAACGTACAGATGTGCAGGCGTCACGCCTGCGTCAGCGCGCGCCGCAGCGCGGCCAGCCGCCCGGCGGCCGTGCCGTCCAGCTCCAGCCCCTCGTACCGCAGCTTTACGCCGCCCAGCACGGACGGGTCCACAGCGGTCTCCAGCAGGATGGTCCTGCCTGTCTTTTGAGCCAGACTGTCGCACAAGGCACGACGCTGCGCCACATCCAGAGGCACGGCGCTCACGGCCTGCACGGGCAGAATGCCGCGCGCCTCATACAGCAGCGCCTTATACTCCTGCAGGCAGCCCGCAGCCATGCCGAGTGCGGATTTCCCGCACAGTATCTTCAAAAAATTCAGCACATAAACGTGCACGCCCGCGCCGAACGCCTCGTCCAGCATGGCCAGGCGTTCTTCCCGCGGCACCGCGGGGTTCTGCACCAGCTTCAGGTAGCCGGGCGTCTCGCGGAAAGCGTCCGCCGCAAGGGTAAGGCCCTCCAGCACCGCGTCCTCGCAGTGCTCCTCGGCGGCAAGTGCGTACAGCGCGCCGCCGTATTCCTTTTCGGCTGCCGTCATGACGCGTCACCCACACGGCTGATGAAGTCGTCGATCAGTTCCTTGTGCGTTTCGGGATCGATCTCCTTCTCCACAACGCGGCCCGCAATGTCCAGGGCAAGCTCGGAAATATCGTTTTTCAACTCTCCGGCAGCCTTGCGGCGTTCGCTCTCGATCTCGGCGTCCGCCTTGCTCTTGAGCGCGGCCGCCTCGGCGCGCGCCGCGCTCACAAGCTCCTCGCCGCGCGCATTGGCACGTGCCGTGGCGCTTTTCACGATCTCCGCCGCCTCTTCCTTTGCGCTGGCAAGGCGTGTCTCGTATTCCTCTTTCATTGCCTGTGCGTCGCCCTCGGCCTTTTCAGCCTCGGTGTAGGACGCTTCGATCTCCTCTTTACGCTTGGCAAGGATCTGCTGCACGGGCTTGAACAGAAAATGCTTCACGCCCGCCGTCAGGATAAGCAGGTTGCAGATCTGGAAAATGAACGTCCACGGGGCGAGGGTGACGAGGTCCTGAAATTGTTTCATTCTGTCTCCTCCTTTTGGCGGCGCGGCCTGAACGCCCGCCGCCGGTGCCCGCGGCTTACAGCAGGCCCATGAAGATGCCGGGAGCCACGAAGATGAGCAGCAGGCCCGTTACGAAGCCATAAATACCGGTCGTCTCCGCAATGGCGCAGCCAAGCAGCATGGTGGATGTCACGTCGCCCTTGCACTCGGGCTGGCGGCCGATGGCCTCGCAGGCCTTGCCGACGGCGTAGCCTTCGCCGATGCCGGGGCCGATGCCCGCGATGAGGGCGAGGCCGGCGCCCACAGCGCAGCCTGCCAGGATGATTGCTTTTTCCAACATAGAGGTTTCCTCCTACATAAAAATAGTTTGGGTTATTTTCAGCGCCCTTGCACGCAGCGGGCGGCGGAAAAACAAACGGGAGCTTCGCGTCCGTCAGGAATCGTCGGCCGCGTTGGCGATATACAGCGTTGTCAGCATGCAGAAAATGAACGCCTGCATAAAGCTGGAGAACAAATCGAAATACACGCTGAGCACCGCCGGCACGCCCACCTGCAGGATGGGGATCGAGCCCAGCAGCTCGCCTGCCGCACCCGGCAGCCACGCAAACAGTGCGTGGGATGCCGTTGCCAGCGCCGCATACACCAGCGCCGTGATGACGCTGCCGGACACGATGTTGCCGAAATGACGGAACGCCATGGAAATGGGCGTCGCCAGCTCGGACAAAATGTTGAACGGCGTAAGCACGAAGATGGGCTGCGTGAAGCCTTTGAGGTAGCCGCCGACGCCGCCCGTGCGGATCTTGGTGTAGGTGATGAGCACGAACACCATCACCGCCCACGCCAGCGTGGTGGAAAGGTCGCTCGTGGGGGGGAACATCCCCACCAGGCTCAGCAGGCTGGAAAACAGCGACGATGCGAAAAGCGCCGCCACGAACGGGCCGTAATATGCGAATTTTTCACCCATATTGCCGTTCACGAAATTCTGCGCGGTCTCCACCAGGAATTCAGCCACCACCTGCCGCCTGCTCACCGCCCGCACCTTCAGGTTCCGGGTGAGGAATATGCTCAGCCCTATGATGATGAGCGTGACCAGCAGGCTGTTGACAATGGTGGCGGTGATGGGGATTCCGCCGAAGATCGGGATGGTAAAATAGATGCGCGCGCCGGTGATATCCACATTCATACCGGCTCATCGCCTCCTTCCTTATTTTTGGGCGGTTTGTACATGCTCAGGATCTGCATTGCAAGAATGGTAAGCCGCGGGAACAGCAGCGGGATCACCGTAGCCACCCACGAAAAGCACGCCAGCTTTACGCCCAGCACCACCACGGCCAGCGTGGCCAGCATGCGCAGGCTGTACGAGAGCTGCAGCACGAGCTTGCCTTTTTTTTCGTTCGGGTCCCCGGCCATTTTCTGCACCGTGAGGCCCAGCAGAAAAAAGTTCAGCACCGCAAAGCCGCCGCCCAGCAGCGTGCCCCACAGCACCGTCAGGTCCCATCTTCCCAGAAGTGCGAACACGCCGTTCATCACCGCCGAAAAGGCCAGCGTGCCCGCGGCGATGTGCAGCGTCTCGCGCTTTGTCGCTTCCTGTATCTTCATAAAAAGTCGATCACATCCAGCTCCGGCCTCCGGGCGCCGCCCGGAACGCCTTGTTTTACGGCCGTACAGCCGCTACTTTTTTCCGTTTTTGCGGCGGAACATTTTCACAAATTCCGCAAAGGTACACGCCGCGGCGCCCAAGCCCAGCACTATGGCCGCGAAATATACCCACGGCCCCAGCGAAAAGCGCCTCGCAAGCCAGCCCGCGCCCAGCAGGCACAGCACCGGCGGCGCCGCCAGCGAAAGGCCCAACTGCGTCAGCCAGGACAGGTTCTGCAAAACGGAAAACCAGCCTTTTTTCTTCACGCGGCACGCCCCCTCTGCGGCGGGCCTGCGCCGCGCTCCAGCCTTTTGTCAAGCTTTTTGCAAATATCCTTTATGCAAACAGCACCGATATTTATTATATCTGAACACCCACGCAAATACAATCCGTAATCCCGGTGTTCCCCGGCAGGCCCCGTATAAATTTTCGCGAAAACTTTGTTTGATTTGTTCAGAAACGCGCGTAAAAATCCATACTGCGGAATGCATGACAAAAAATTGTCGATAAGGCGCCCTCCGAACTCTTTTTTTCTGTTTTTTTCGCGTCGCACGCCTTGCCTTGCACATGGGTTAATGGTATCCTATATAGGATATTGGGATTTCCCGGAACAGGGACAGTATACCATCGGGGACGCGGGGCGGGCAATAGACAAACCCATTTGTTTGTGTATAAAAGCAGACAATTCCGCCCGAATGTATAAACGCATGCTCCGGGAAAGAATACGCAGGAAGAGGGAGCATAACAGTGGAAGCAGGATTTGACAACAGCCTTTATATCCACAAGCAGACGGAGCATATCCGCCAGCGCATTGCGCAGTGGGGCGGCAAGCTGTACCTGGAGTTCGGCGGCAAGCTTTTTGACGATTACCACGCGGCCCGGGTGCTGCCGGGGTTCGACCCCAACGGCAAGATCCGCCTGCTGTACGAGATGCGCGAACAGGCCGAGATCATCTTCACCGTCTCGGCGGGAGACATTGAAAAGACAAAAATGCGCGCGGACCTCGGCATCAGCTATGATATGGAGGTGCTGCGTCTCATCGACGACATCACGCACATGGGCATCCGCGTGAACAGCGTGGTCATCACGCAGTACACCGGCCAGGCGGCAGCCGACGGCTTCGCCAAAAAGCTGACGATGCGCGGCGTGAAAAACTACATCCACCGCCCCATCAAGGGCTATCCCACGGACATCGCCTATATCTGCAGCGACGAAGGCTACGGCGCGAACCCCTACATCGAAACCTCCAGGCCTCTCGTGGTGGTGACGGCCCCCGGCCCCGGCTCCGGCAAGCTGGCCACCTGCCTCTCGCAGGTGTATCACGAAATCCGCCAGGGCCGCGTGGCGGGCTATGCCAAGTTTGAGACGTTCCCCATCTGGAACCTGCCGCTGAAGCATCCGGTGAACCTGGCCTACGAGGCGGCCACTGCCGACCTCGCGGACGTGAACATGATCGACCCGTTCCATCTGGAGGCCTACGGCGTCACCACCGTCAACTACAACCGGGACGTGGAGGCCTTCCCCATCGTGCGCAACATCCTCTCGCGTATCACAGGGGACGAAAGCGTATACAAATCTCCCACGGATATGGGCGTGAACATGGCGGGCTACGCCATCGTGGACGACGAAGCCGTCCGCGCCGCCGCCAGCCAGGAGATCATCCGCCGTTACTACAAGGCCCTTTGCGACCACAAGCAGGGTAAGGGCTCGCAGGACGCGGTGGACAAAATCAAGCGCATCATGCAGGAGCTTTCCCTCACCACGGCGAACCGTGCGGTGGTTGCGCCCGCTCTTGCCAAAAGCGAAAGCTCCGGCGTGGCCGCCGCGGCCATCCAGCTGCCGGACGGACCGATCGTAACGGGCAAGGCCAGCAACCTGATGAGCGCCTGCTCCTCCTGCGTGCTCAACGCCATCAAGGCCATTGCCGGCATCGACGATTCTCTCACGCTCATCAGCCCCATCATACTGGAGCCGATCCTCAAGCTGAAGATTGACATCCTCGGCAGCCGTTCCAGCGTTTTGAAGGTGGACGACGTGCTCGCGGCGCTCTCCATCACAGCCGCCACCAACACGCTGACGGCCCGCGCCATGGCCGCGCTGCCGAAGCTGCGGGACTGCGAGATGCACAGCACCTGCATGCTGCATTCCGGTGACGAAGGCACACTGCGCAAAATGGGCCTGCGCCTTACCTCCGAGCCGGAATACCCCAGCAAGGACCTGTTTTTCTGAGCAGGCAGACTTTTCAGGAGCGGCAAAGCGGTGCAGAGACGGGGCTCCTCCACGGAAAACACCGGTTTTGGCGCCCAGCGTATTCAAAAAGCCTGGCGATCCGCAAAGGATCGCCAGGCTTTTTCGCGCGCTTACAGCCGCTCCGCGTCCGGCGCGGCCTTCTCTCCCAGATAGTTTCCCCACGCCGCCGCCAGCTTATCCATCGTCCAGGCGGCGTTGGCCGGGCTGGTGCTGGGCAGCTTCACGGCCTCCAGCCCGGGCACGCGGCTGTATTTTTCATACAGCCGGTACGCCGTGGCCCCGTTGCACAAAACGCGCCGGATGGGCGCTTTGCGGGCAAGGCCCGCAATATCCGTGGGCACCACGTCCCGGATGGAAGCATCCGAAGCGCCGGTGATGGTACAGCTTTCAATGGTGTCCCACAGCGCCAGGCCATGGGTGAGGATGAGTGCCTTTTTCTCCGGCACGCTTTGGGGCACGGGCGCTCCCAGAAGCCGCGCCAGCAACGGCCAGAACCGATTCTGCGGATGGCCGTAAAAAAAGCCCTGCTCCCGGCTTTTGGGGCTGGGCCAGGTTCCCACGATCAGTGTGCGGGAATCCGGACCGTATACGGGCGGAAACGCCATTTTTTCTTCCTCCTCTGCGGGCCGGGCCGCTTTGCGCCGGCCGCGCACAGCGCCCTGCCGCGGGCGTCCGCCCCTGTTTTTTCTCTTCCCTGCGCGGGCGCGTCACTCCAGCAGATATTCCCGAACGGCAGCCGCCGCGCCGTCCAGGGCCGCAGCGGGGGCCACCGCGTCGGCCAGGGGCAGCAGGCTCTGCGCGCCGCCCTCCATTGCCACGGCAAAGCCCGCCGCCTCCAGCAGCTCCGCGTCGTTTTCACCGTCGCCGAAGGCCGCCGTTTCCGCCCAGGAGATGCCCAGCCGCTCCAGCAGCCGGCCAACGCCCGCCGCCTTGCCTGCGCCCGCGCGCAGCACGTCGTACCGGCCCGGTGCAAAGGGAATAAACCGCAGGCCCAGATGGCCGTATTTCGCTTCAAAGGCCGCTGCATGGCGCGCGTCCATTGCCGCGCAGGCGCCGAAGGGCATGTCCTGCAAATGGCGCACCTGGTCCTCGCCGTCCCGCAGCACGCTGTCAAAAAAGCCGGACGCAGCGTTCTGCCCGCAGTACTTTTCCACAAAGGCCGCGTATTCCACATACACATAGTATGCGTCGGAAAAAATAAATTCCAGCGGCAGCTCATGGTCCTCGCAGAAATCCACAAGCGCGTACATTTCCTCGGGCGTCATGCGGCTCTGCCACACAGGCCGCCCCGCCGCGTCCGTCACGTCCGCTCCGTTCACCGCCGCGAAATAATCCGGCTTTATCCCGCTGCCCAGCACCCACTGCGCCGTATACCGCGCGCGCCCCGTGGCAATGACGACGGCCACACCGCTTTGCGCCAGCTCCCGCAGCGCCTGCACCGCGGCCTGGCCGGGGCCGGGCGCGCCATAGGGCACCAGCGTGCCGTCAATGTCGAACACAGCCGCTTTGATCTTCATGCAAACCACCCATTCCGCCGCCCGCGGCGGCGCAGATTCCGGCGGAGCTTTCCGCCGCTGCGCCCATCATAACACAAAACGCGCCGCCCGTGCAAACCGCCGGACGGCACGCTGCTTCTGCTTTTCAGGGGGCATCCCTGCCCCGCGGCGGCGCGTCATTCGTAGCGCAGCGCCTCAATGGGGTCCAGCCGGGCCGCTTTGTTCGCCGGATAATAGCCGAAGAACACGCCGATGGCCATGGAGAACGCCACCGCAATGAAAATAACGCCCGCGCTGGGCGCGGCCGCATAGCCCAGCAGGTTCGCACCCGCGGCGCCCAGGCCCAGGCCCGCCAGAATCCCCAGAACGCCCCCGATGAGGCAGATGATGACGGATTCCACGATGAACTGCACACGGATGCTGCCGTTCGTCGCGCCCAGCGCCTTGCGGGTGCCGATCTCCCGTGTGCGCTCGGTGATGGACACCAGCATGATATTCATTACGCCGATGCCCCCCACCAGCAGGCTGATGCCCGCGATGACCGCGATGGCCAGGCTGATGGTGGAGAGCATCTCCGTCATGCTCTCCATCAGGCTCTCCATGCTGGAAGCCGTGGCCGTATAGGAGGTATTGCGCGTGTAATAGCCGGCGAAGAAATTTTCCGTCTGCGTCAGAAATGCGCTGGTGTCCACGCCTGTGGCCGCCACCACCGTGAAGCTCTGGTAGCCGTCGTCCGCATGGGACATGGCTTTGGCCGTGGAGATGGGCAGGTACATGTCCGTGGTGGGGGTGGCGTCTGTGGATTCCAGCACGAGCCCGTTGCTCTCATACGGGTACACCCCCACGATATAAAATGTGTATACCTTGGTGCCGTAGGTGAGCTGGAACGCCTGGCCGATGGCCTCCTGCTCTGGAAACAGTGTTTCGGCAAACACGTCGCTCACAACGGCCACCGTGCGGGCTTTTTCCTCGTCCTCCTCCGTGAAGAAGCGCCCGCGGGACAGCTCCACGCTGTTGGCGGCGGCATATTCGGTGTTCACGCCCGTGGCGTTCACGCCGGCTTCGTCCGCGTTTGTGCTTACCGTATAGCTGCCAAGGCTCTGTGTCAGGCTGACAGCGTAGATGCTGCCGCCGTAAAGCGCGCGGTAATCCGCCAGCATCTCGTCCGTCAGCAGGTCCTCCGCGCCGGGAGTGGTTGGGCGGAACATGCGCGTCTGCGCACCCTCGGTGTAATCGCTGTCGCTTTTTTGCGTCAGGCTGACGGTGATGTTGTTCGCGCCCATGCTCTGCATGCTGGTGGTGATGGAGTTCGTCATGCTGCCCGCCACCGTCATGATAGCGATGACCGAGCCGATGCCGATGATGATGCCCAGCATCGTGAGCAGCGCGCGCATCTTGTTGGCCCGCAGGCCGTTGAGGGCAAGCTGGATGTTTTCAAACAGCAGCATCCGCAGCACCTCCTCCCCTGCGCACGCCCGTGACGCGGCCGTCCTTGATGGTGACGATGCGCTGGCATTCGCCGGCAAGCTCCGGGCTGTGGGTAATGAGCACGATGGTCTTTCCCTGCTCCCGGTGCAGCCGGTGGAACAGGTCCATCACCAGGCGCCCCGTGGCGGAATCCAGCGCGCCCGTCGGCTCGTCGGCCAGCAGGATGGCGGGGTCGTTGGCCATGGCGCGCGCAATGGCCACGCGTTGCTTCTGCCCGCCGGAAAGCTGGCTGGGCGCATGGCCCGCGCGGTCGCCCATTTCCACCATATCCAGCAGCGCGCGGGCGCGCTGGGTGCGCGCAGCGCCGCGCACGCCGTTGTACATCATGGGCAGCGCCACGTTCTTCAGCGCGCTGGTGCGGGGCACCAGGTTGAACGTCTGGAATACAAATCCGATCTTCCGGCAGCGGATGCGGGAGAGCTGCTTGTCGCGCAGTGTGCCGACATCCACGCCGTCCAGCACATAGGTGCCTTCCGTGGGGCGGTCCAGCGCGCCGATGATGTTCATCAGCGTGGATTTGCCCGAACCGGACGCGCCCACGATGGCCACAAATTCGCCTTTGCGCACCGTCAGGTCAATGCCGTGCAGCACCTCCAGTTCCTCGCCCGTGCCGATGGGGAACCGCTTGACGATGCCGTGCATGTCGATGATGGGAGCATCCATATCACATCCCTCCCGGGCCGCCGCTGGGCATGCCGCCGCCACCGGGCATATCGCCGCCCGGCATGCCGCCGCCCATGTCCATGCTGAACATGGCGTTTTCCCCGCTCTGCTGCGCGTCGTCCGCGCCCGCGGCGGCCGTGGCCGTATCATTGGCGCTCGTCTTTACCTCCATCCCGTCGGAAAGCCCTTCGCCGGAGATCTCAATATAATAATCCGTTTCCATGCCCGTTTCCACAGGGATGGCCGTGAATTCCGTTTCGCCTCCGCTGCGGGCGTAAACCACGCTGCCGCCGTTTTCGTCCGTGCCCACCGCATCGTAAGGAACGGCATAGACGTCCGTCACCTGGGAAAGGATGATCTCCACCTTCGCGGAAAGGCCGATGAGCAGGCCGCTGTCCTTCCCGGTTACGGTCACCTCGGCCCCGAAGCCAGAGCTGCCGGTACCGCCCTGCGTACTGCCTGTGGAGCCGGAGGTGAGCGAAAGCTGGGACACCGTGCCCGCGATCTCCGTGTCTCCGGTGGCGTCGCTTTTGATGATGGCCTGCTGGCTCACAGCCACGCTTTTGATATCGTCCTCGTCAATGGTAATGGACACCTTCAAATCGTCGGTGTTCTGGATGACCGCCAACGCCGTGTTGGAGGTACCGCCGCCCGCGGCCGAGCCAACCGTCGCGTTCAGCGTAGTGATGGTGCCGGACGCACCTGCGGTGATGGTGCAGTCCGCGATCTGCTCCTCCAACTCCTCGATCTCATCGCTGGTGCCCGCGTTTTCCAGATTTTCGGCCGCGGTCTCCATGTTTTCCTTAGCCTGCCGGAGGGTTTCCGTAGCCGTCTCGTAGGTGCTCCTGGCCTGCAGCCAAGCCTGGTCCGCCGCGGCATAGGCCTGATACAGCGCGTCGTAGCCGCTGTTTGCCTTCGCAGTCTTGAGCGCATCCTCCGCCGCCTGCCGCGCGGCGGACTTCGCGGTGTAATCGCTTTGCGCCGCCGCGGCCGTGTTCTGCGCCGCCGTCAAAGCCGCCGCCGCGTTGTCCCGGGCCGCCTGCAGCTCCGGGTTGGCGCTGTCCGCATCCAGCGCGGCCTGTGCGGCGTCGCAGGCAGCCTGCGCAGCGGAAAGTGCCGTGTTGGCGTTGTTCAGCGCCGCGCCCGCCTCCTGCTCCGCCGTCAGAGCCGCGTCGTAGGCGCTCTGATACGACGAAACGGAATTGGTCGCGTTCAGATATTCGGTGTTGCGCGCCGTTTCCAGCGCCGAAGCCGCACTGGCGTAGGCGTTGTACGCCTCGGTCTGCTTCGCCGCCGCGCTGTTGTAGCTTTCCACGGCCTTATCGTAATTTTTCTGCGCCGTTTCCCTGCTTTCGGCCAGCGCCTCCTGCCGTTTGGCAAGCTGTTCCTCCAGGTCGGAGGAATCCAGCGTGCAGATGACGTCGCCCTCGCTTACCGTGTCGCCCACCTGCACAAAGATCTCCTTGACGGGATAGGAGAGCGACGTGGTGACGTTGGCCACGCTTCCGCTCTCCACCGTGCCCGTGACGGTGATGCTCTCTGACAGCGTGGTTTTTCCAGCCGGGTGGTGCGCACCGCGTCAGCCATTGCGGGCAGCGCCCCGCCGGCAGGGCGCAGGAAGCGCCAGACGCCGAAGCCCAATGCCGCAGCCGCCAAGACGGCCGACACCAGGAGCACACGCTTTTTGGTGAACCGAAACGACCGCAGCCTTTTCCACAGCCGTTTGAACCAAAGGCCTGCTTTTCCCATAATAAAACCCCTTTCTTTGTACCGGATCTTTACAAAAAAATGGTAAATAAAAAATGTGAAAGGGATGTGTGGAGCAGCGGAAAGAACGGTGAAAACAACGCGGAAAAGCCGCGCCCCAAGGGAGGCGCGGCCTAAGCGCAAAAGGAGCAGAGCCGCCGGTCACGGCGAGGGCGGCGCGCTTTTCGCACGCGGCAGCTTTACCGCGCATTCACGCTCCGCCCGCCTGAAAAAGCGCGCCAGCGTCGCCGCGGCCGCGGCAGCCATCTCCAGCTCGGCCGCTGCCTGGGCGCAGGGCAGGCCGTACAGCGGGAACAATGCATCCAGCAGGTTCCAGATGGCCATAGGGCATGCAAAGACGTTTTCCACGCCCCCAAAAGGAGCTTTCGCGCTGGAGGACTTGCTCGAGAAAATAAAAATGTATATACTCAGTACAAAGAAAAGGAAACAGGTGAGCCCGATGGTGCGGAAATAATAGGCCTAAAACCCAAAAGGAGGTTCTCTGCGTGTCAAAAAATAAGACAGCCAAAGAGAAAAGACCTTGGCATATATTGATTTGGCTTATACTGTATCTTGTTAACCTGCTTGCAGCCCTGGCCTTCCAATATTTTTTCATTCATACATACTCCGCGCCATTAACAGCGGAAAGTCTCGGGAGCATTTCGTATTTTAACGGGTGCGAAATATTGGACATAAGCGGTGAGGGTGTTCCCGATAACAGTTTGATTGGCAAAAGTTCACCGGACTGGATTCTTTATAAAAATCAAGCTGGTGAGACTCATGCTGTACGGATTGAATGGAATTTATATATGCCAAGATTCAGGATTGAAAAAAACAGTAATACGCTTATTCCAAATGAAGAAAGCTACACCTTTTCAATGCGGGACTTTTTGGGAAAAAACGAAGTTACTGTTGAAAATCAAGAGGCTATTGTTCAATTAAAGTGGTCCGGATTATTCAGGCAGCAGGGTTATATTCAGGGCATACATATGTTAACCGCTTTGGGATTGCTGCTTCTGGAGGCGTGGATTTATCTCCGTATTCAAAAAAAAACAAAACGCATAATTACAGCAGTTACAACTGTCAATTAAACATTTTGAGTAGTAGGATTTGTTAGGAGCAATCATTCATCTTATTACTAAATCACAAATTTTGGCACAATGACCATCGTAAAAGCAAATATGCATAAGCATGATACAAAAGCAAGAGAATCGGCATCAAGCGCCGCATACTATACCTTTGTGGCATACTTCGTTGACGGTTTTGGCAGTCTGTATGGAAGTCCCTTGCGAATCTAACGGTAGGAAACAATAATTTCTCTTAGTGTGCAACTTAGCTGCTTCACAAAATTGTATATATTAACCATCTAATAAAGCACGGCAACTCAAAATGAGTTGCCGTGCTTTAATTGGGTAAGCGATAGAAACAGCCTCAATGGAAACCTTTAGGCAGGTTGTTCATATTCTTCTTGTTTACCCCATTGAACGCTAACGAATATGGCGCAGCGATAAGTGCAAAATTCTTCAAATAAAAGCCAGACAAAATAGCCACGGTTTATTGCCGCCTTTCAGTATGGCGTGTTGCAGCTTTGTTCCGTCAGAGTTCTGCAATCATATCTCTTTCTTTTGGGCGAAACTTTTCCGCCTTATCCCAACGGATAAGCTACTTGCACCACAGGATATCACCAGGGATGGCGCTTGATGCCGTTTTATGAGCAGCTATGCGAAAAGACGCTTTTTGCCGTTTCCCTCCGGCGGGCCGCTGCCCGCTCACAGCACCTCGTATACGTTTGCCTCATAGGGGCGCAGCACGGGCGCTTTCTCGGCATAATTACCGATTCGCTTTGCCTGTGCGCCGGAGAGCGGCGCCGGGCGCGGCGTCTGGTGGGCCGTCAGGTTGCATTCCACATAAAACTTTCTGCCGTCCAGCACACGGAAATAGCAGAACACATCCGCATGCCTTTTCGTCTTTAAAAACACGGGACGGAACGCGCCGTATACCAGCGCCGGGTTTTCCCGCCGCAGCGCGATCAGCTTCTTATAATAATGGAACACCGAGTCCGGGTCCCGCATCTCGTCGGCGGCATTGCACGTCTGCCAGCCGTCCGCCATGCGCAGCCAGGGCGTTCCTGCGGTAAAGCCGCCGTTGGGCCCCGCGTTCCATGGCATGGGCGCGCGGGCATGGTCCCGCGTACCGGCCAGGATGCGCTTCCACGCTTCCTCCGACGGCATTTTGCCGCACAGCTCCTGGTACAGGTTGTGGCTCTCCACGTCGTTGATCTCGTCGATGGATGCAAAATCCACATTGGCAAGGCCCAGCTCCTGCCCCTGATAGATGAACGGAGTGCCCTTGAGCGTGAGCTGAAGCGTCGCCAGCAGCTTTGCCAGCGGCGCGCGCACAGCCGGGTCCGGATTCACTTTGCTCACCATGCGCGGGTTGTCGTGGTTTTCAAAAAACAGGCTCATCCAGCAGTTGTCACCGTAATTCTGCTGCCAGTCCAACAGGTATTTTTTCAGGTAGCGCAGGTCGTACCGGTAATCGTCAAAGCGGGTCTTGCCCGGGTTCTCCAGCGCGTCGAAGTTGAACACCATGTCCAGCTCCGCGCGGCTCTCCGCGGTGAGCATTTTGGACATCTGCATGCCCAGGCCCGCCGTCTCGCCCACAGTGACGGCGTCGTAACGGCCAAAGCTCTCCCGCCGCATCTCTGCCAGATATTCGTGCAGGCGCGGGCCGTAAAAATAATGCTCGATGCCCCGCAGGCCGATGGCTCCCGCCAACGCCTCGCTGCCGTCAGCCAGGCCGTCCTTAGAGATCAGGTTGATGACGTCCATGCGGAAACCGTCCACGCCCTTGGCCAGCCACCAGTCGATCATGTCATAGACCTCGCGGCGCAGCGCGGGGTTATCCCAGTTCAGGTCCATCTGCTTTTTGCTGAACAGGTGCAGCGCCCATTCGTCCCGTTCGGGATAGTAATTCCACGCGGGGCCGGAAAAAAAGCTCACCCAGTTGTTCGGCTCTTTTCCGTCCCTGCCTTTGTGCCAGATGTAATAGTCCCGGCAGGGACCGTCGGGGTCGCGCAGGGAACTTTGGAACCAGGGGTGCTCGTCGGAGGTGTGGTTCACCACAAGGTCCATGATAAGCTTCATGCCGTTCGCATGTGCCTCAGCCAGCAGGGCGTCGAAATCCTCCATGGTGCCGAACTCGGCCATGATTTTCCGGTAATCCCGGATGTCATAGCCGTTGTCGTCGTTGGGGGAATCGTATACGGGCGAGAGCCACAGCAGATTTACGCCCAGTTCCTTCAGATAGGGCAGCTTTTCGCGGATGCCCCGCAGATCGCCCACGCCGTCGCCGTTTGAGTCCGCAAAGCTGCGGGGATAGATCTGGTAGGCCACGGCCTCCTTCCACCATTTGCGGGTGATGCCGCCTGTGGGCGCGGGCGGCGTCTGCGTTTCATGGTTCAGCAGGCCCAGCAGGGAATCCACCAGGCTGTCGTCCAGCCTGCCCGGCGCCAGCTTCTGCAAAGCGCGCAGTGAAAGGCGGCGCACCACAGGGTTGGCGACGGCCTTTTCCGGCAGACCCGTCTGCAAAAGCAGCGTATGGATGATGTCGTGCCCAATGGGCGTCGCATAGATCTCGCCGATGCGGCTGTCCCGTGTCAGCATAAACAAACCTCCTTCGGCGCGGCCGTGCCGCGTGCTTCCAATAAACGCGCGCCTCACCGTGCGAACGTCATCGCAAGGCCGGTGCTCCAGCTTTCGCCAGGCGCAAGGCGCACCGTGTCGGGCTTCTCCTCCCAGATGCCGCTGGCCGTGCGCGCGTCCGGCAAGCCGTGCCACGGCTCGATGCACACATAGCGGACAGGGCCTTTTGCGCTCCACATCAGCACATAGGGGTAGCCTTCGATCCCCACGCTCACGCGGCGGCCCGTCTCTTTTTCCACAATGGAAAGGCTCCCGGCCGTCAGCCGGGAAAAGCAGGTGCTGTCGTGGTCGAACATGCCGTCATGCAGCGGAATGTCTGTCTCACTTTCAAAATAAACACGGGTCGCGCCCGTCACAAGGCCGTCGTCCTCCCCGGTTTCGATGACGGTGGGCGTCTGCGGCGTATCGAACCGCAGCACGTAATCCTCCGCTTTATGCGCCGCGTCGAACGGGCACAGAAACGCGGGATGGTACCCGAAGGCGAAGGGCATCACCTCGCCGCCGTCGTTCTCCACACGGATGTCGTGGTGCACCGTCACGCCCTCCAGCCGGAAAGTGGAAAACAGCTTGAATGCAAACGGGAATTTTTCCATCGTCAGCACATTTGCCTCCAGGCACAGCGTCACGCTGTCCCCGCTCTGTTCCACCAGCGCGTGCTCCATATCCCGGGCAAAGCCGTGCTGGCCGCCCTCATAGGACACGCCGTTGTGGGTGAACGCGCCGCCCTTCAGCCGCCCGCAGTAGGGGAACAGAATAGGCGCATGCCGGTTCCACACAGCTGGGTCCGCCTGCCAGAGCATTTCCTCGCCCGTTTCCTTTTTCACCACGCTGCACAGCTCAGCGCCCCTGCTCTGCACCCGCACGCACAAAAAATTATTTTCAATCGTAAATTCCATAAACGCCCTCCGTTCGCTCCAAGATTCGGGTCTAAAACCAGTATATCCCAAACAACGGCAAAAAGGAAGAGGGAGCCCGGGTGTCAGCACAGGTTTTCAAAGAATATCCTAAGACAAGAAAGGAGTGTTTGTATGAACTCTGACAAACAAGGCCGCGCCATGTGCGCATGCGGCAGCAGCGGTGCCGCTCCGGGTGCGGAGCCCGCCGCCGCTGCGCCGCAGTGCAGGTGCCGCACCGCACCCCGCGCGCCTTCACCCGCTCAAAACATCACCGCCGCCATCGCCGCGGCGGACCTTACCGGCACAGGCTTTCTGCGCCTGCGCAGCTTCGCCGCCAGCAACGCGCAGCCCGTGCCTGACGTCATCGTCACCATATCCCAGCGTTCCGGCACCGGAATCCCGGACAAAACCGTCACCACCGGTCCCGAGGCATTGTCCGACGACGTTGCCATCGCCTGCCCGCCCCGCTCTTACTCCCTGGACGAAAACAACCGTACCGTCCTGCCCTATGCCGTGGTGGACGTGACCGCCGAGCATGAGGGCTATGACCCCGTGCATGTGGCGGGTGTGCAGGTATTCGACGGCGAGGTAAGCCTTCTGGAACTGCTCATGATCCCTGTGGAGGAGGACGAAACGGCCGCCTACACCGTACGCAGTCTCCCTGAGGATTTCGATATCCCCACGCACAAGCTGTTCGAGGGCGGCGAATCCTCCGGCCCCACCCCGCTGTCTGCCTGCCGCCCGCGCATTCTGGACCAGCCCATCATCCCCGAAAAGATCACGGTACACCTGGGCCGCCCCTCGGCCAATGTGCAGAACGTGACGGTATCGTTCCGCGATTACATCAAAAACGTCGCCTCCAGCGAGGTATATCCCACCTGGGTAGGCTCAACCAACCCCACAATTCCGGGCCTTTAAAGCCCCTTTTGTTCAAAACTTCCAGTCAATTTCAATTTTCCGGGTGTTTTCCATGACATCGGGAGGGTACACTACTACTTTTCTAATCAGCAGGCAGGCCAGCTCACGGTCCAACGCTTTTATTTCCCCGGCTGCATTGAAGCAATGCTCCAGCGTTTTTTTCTGCCCTGGCGTGTTCGCTGCCCGCGCCAGGGCGTCTTCCAACAGCACGCACCTTTTTTCAAGGCGATCTGCTTCGTCCAAAAAAGCACGGTTCATCTGCGCAAACTGCGCGGAGCTGACGGTCCCGCTGCTTTTATCCAGATACAGTTCCTGCATTGCTTTCCGGCGGCGCTGTATTTCCGCCTTCAGACGTTCCAATTCCTCACGTTTCGCTTGGCGGCACTGCTCCGCTTCTGATTTTATCTGTTCCGCTTCAAACCATTCCGGCTTCAGATGCCCAGCGATATGGAAGCGCGTCCGCTCCAGTACCAACTCCTGCAGCTGCTCCATCGGCATATAGTTCTGCCCCGGACAGCGTGTTTTGTCCCGCTGTGAAGTGCGGCAGCGAAAGTAGCGGTTCGCCTTTCCTGTTTTTTTGCCGGCGCAGCCCGAAGCGGT
Organism: Ruthenibacterium sp.; assembly: GCF_017421385.1. Classification (NCBI taxonomy): domain Bacteria; kingdom Bacillati; phylum Bacillota; class Clostridia; order Eubacteriales; family Oscillospiraceae; genus Ruthenibacterium; species Ruthenibacterium sp. The sequence continues at coordinate 56,746 of NZ_JAFOIN010000072.1, forward strand.
CTGCTCCATCGTGCAACCGCATATCCCGCAAACCACCTTCCCCGCCAGTGGATTTACCGTGCCCCGGCCTCCGCCCCGGGCATGCGCGCGCAACATCTGCTGCACACGCTCAAAACTATCCCGTTCGATGATCCCTTCGTGCGTGCCTGGCACAACGATCCAATCTTTTTTCGGGATCCACACGGTCTTTTTCGATTTATAGCTCACCTTTTTGTGTCTTCCCTGTTCCATATCTCCGGCATAGCTTCGGTTGGTCAGCATACGGTAAATCGTCGCCTTTCCCCACAGATCCTCATTTTTGTAGCGCGCGGGCCTTTTCCATACAACACCATGCTCCCGCTTATACTGTGTCGGCGAAGGTACGCATTCCTCGTTCAGTATTCTCGCAATGCGGGTCGTTCCGTTGCCCGCCAGATAAAGTGCGAAGATACGCTTTACCACCTCTGCTGCTTCCGGGTCGATCACCAGATGATTCTTGTCCGCCGGGTCTTTCTGATACCCATACAAAGCGGAAGAACCGATAAATTTTCCTTCCCTGCGTTTGTGGGACAATACGGAACGGACATTATTGGACAGATCCTCCAGATACCACTCATTGACAAGGCCATTGATCTGGCGGCTTTTTTTGTTTGCCTCGTCCGCAGTGTCCACATGGTCCACGATGGCAATGAAGCGAACGCCCCATTCAATAAATTTCCCATGCAGATATTTTTCCACCAATTCCATATCACGCGTAAAGCGCGACTGTGTTTTTGCCAGAATGACATCAAATTTGTGCTGGCCGGCCGCTTCAATCATCCGGTTGAAAGCCGGACGGGCGCGGTCAACGCCCGAATAATCCTCATCGCAGTAGATCTGATAAATATCGTATCCCTTTTCGACCGCATAATGGATCAGCATGGATTTCTGGTTTTGGATGCTCTCCGATTCTCTCCCACTTCCGTCTTTTTCTAATTCCTCATCCTCCTTGCTCAACCGGCAGTAAATTGCAGCTTTCATCGTTCACCCTGCCTTTCGTTGCAGCCGCTGTACTCAAGCGCCGGTATGTACCAGCCGCTTTTCAAGAATACGAAAGTATTCCGCCGCCAATTTTTCCAGGTTCCTTTCCCGTTCCTGCAAAGTGTCTGAGATAAAAGTCTCGGATATGGTATACGCTCTTTTTCCCATTTTGTTCTGCCCCCGCATATTTTGTCTGCTGCGCCATGTACGGGGCTGCAAGCCCCATGGTCCATGGTATGTTGCCTCAAACGGCAAAATACCGAAAATAATGTCTCTTCGCGCGCCTGAAAGCAGCGTTCAAAGCCTGCATCATATAAAAAAATAGCCGCAGACTATTTTTTTGCCATGCAGGCCGTCCCCGGCCTGCGGCCATTAAAATGCGCTTTTTTATGGCGCAGCAATAAAAAACAGGCCTCCAGAGTACATCTCTGAAAGCCTGCTGATACCTTTTGCATATAAAACCAGGAGCATGGCTGCCGCTCCGGCGCCTCAGCCCTCATTCGCCTTCCAAATCAGCTCCAAAGGCACCTTGGGCGTGCGGTCATAGGCGAGCAGCCCGTTCTGCCCCTCGCATGGCTGCGTGCAGCAATAGTCCTGCACCAATGGAGCGTGCAGCAGTTCGGCTGTAAGTTCCGCGATATGGCAAGCATACGCCCGGGGAGCGCAGTCACTGGAATATCCCGCAGCCGTCCGCGCCTTTTTCCGTGAAGCAGCTGCCGCCGTATTCGCTGACGAGCACTGGCTGTCCGGCGTATGCATGGCCGCAGGCATACAGGGCATTTCCGGCGGGCCTGCATTGCAGGATGCGCTCCATCTCCGGGTACCAGCCGTGCAGCACCTGCGCCGCGCTCTCATGGTCGTTGTAATATACCACTTCCGGGCCAAATGGGAGAAGCCAGAGGAACCGCCTGTTCCTTCGGCGGCCCATATCCTTCAATTCATCAGCGTCTCTGCCTGGAACTCCCGATAATATATCCTCTGCAGCCCCTCGTCCCAGGAGCCAGAGGGGGAGGATTCGTACAAAAGAGCCACGCGCCCGTCATTCAGCTCGGACAGGCAGCTGTAGGCATACAGCGTTCCCGCCGGCGTTACGTCATACTGGTATTCCCAGTCGATCCGGTATTTGCGGGCGCCGCCGGGGTATGCGCCGTCCTCCTTGAGCAGCCCCATGAAAAGCCTGCCGTTTGTGCGGTCCTTCCGGTTTGCGCAGGACAACAGGAGCGCCGGATATTCCTTCCCGTCCGCACGGGAGCGCACCGGACTGCCGAGCCGGACGGCCGACATCTGGCAGTTGATGCCCGCGCTGTTGTTTCCAAATGTGGATTTGACGTCCCGCCAGGTCTGTCCGCCGTCCGTGCTGGTCGCCTCGACGACGGTTCCGCCCAAAACAGACGTGTTGCGCAAAAACAGCTTGAGGCTTCCATCCGGCATTTCCACCGGAGCCGCTTCGCTCAGCCCGTAGATGGAGGAAACGCTTTCGCCGTGCTTCCATGTCCGGCCTCCGTCGTCGCTGTAAATGACCTCTGCATCCGGCGCGCCCTGATAATAGACCGGCACGATCAGCCGCCCCGCATAAGCGCCGTTCTGTATTTGCAGCCCGCGCCCGGGACCGAGGATATAATACCGGGAGCTTTCCCGCTTTACCATGCCGGAAATGATTTTGTCCGTATGCCAGCTGGCGCCGCCGTCATCGCTGTAAAACTGCATGATATAGCTGGTGTTGTACATCTGCAGCTCCGAGTCCTCGTAGAATATCTTCATCGGTACTTCCACAGGCCCTGCGCTTTGGTTTTCGGCGTTCTGGGCCACGGTCAGCAGCGTTCCGTCCCTGCAAAGCTCATACTCTTTTGTAAGGCTGTACGCCGACATCCCTCCCAGCGACAGGTTCGCATCGCTGACGGGCGTGCCCACCGCCTTGTACGCCCTGGGCGTCCCGTTCAGATGGTAGACCGGGTAACGGCCGTTTTCGTCCGGCGCGCCGTAGATATCCGCAGCGTAGTTAAAACGGCTCCGGTCTGTGTTTTCGTTGATATTCCCCGTCTGCCCGTTGGCGTTCCCCTTCCGGTTCTGGTCGGAAAGCAGAAGATATTTTTTGCCCCCAATCGTACAGAAGCCGTCCCCCCTGGCCACGCTGCGCATCTCGGTGCCGCCGGACGCATCGGCCAGGTGCTGGAACAGGCCTCCGTTCCAGGCCCAGGCGTCGGCAAGCAGCAGGATGCGCCCGCCGCCCAAAGTATCCTGAACGATCACCGCGTCGATGAAAGATGCGGATCTCTGGCGGTACCCGTTTTCATCCGCATAGTCCAGCATGTGCATCGCATCCGGCACGAACGCATCCTGCCAGCCCTCCATCGCCCCGTATCCGGCCGCGTTGGGCTTGCGCCGCAATGCGATATCGATGTTTTCTGCCGAATCCCCGCCGCTGCCGAAATTGGCGTCCGCCCCGGCGATCAGCGTCCCGTCAGGAGTGTTCCACAGAAACGGGATGCGGAAATGCGCCGAGCCCGTCGCGTCCCCCGCATAAAACACGAAAGCGTCCCCGCGCTGCGTCTGTGCGGTGCGGGCGGCCAGCTCCTCGTCCGGGAGCGCGCCGGCATAGATCTCCAAACGCTCGATCGTCCCGGTGAAGGGATATCCCTCCGGGTCGTTGCCGCGCACCGTCTTGCCGACGCTGCAGCTCGACCAGGAGGCCGCGTCGCTCAAAAAGCGGTAATCCGCCCCCGTTTTTTCCAGCGAGGCCCCAAGAGCGCCGTTGGCAAACAGGCGGTACCCTGTATCGCGCCCCGCTGAAAAGGCCACCGTGTTCCACTCTCTGGCATATATCGTGCAGGACGCCTCATAGAAGGGGTCGTCCCTATCCCGGTATTCAAAGCCCAGCCTGTCGTTGTTCTGGTAGATATGAAAATGCGCCGCGGCCTGTGCGGGGTCGCTTACGCTGAACAGCGAACCGACGCCCGTGTTCGTATTTTTGAATTTCACGATGACCGTCATCTCGTCCAAAGCGGCGATTCGGCCCGCGAGCGTCTGCTCCAGCTCCACCGCCTGGGACGGAGTTTCTATGACGATATTTTCTGCGGCGTAAAGCAGCTGCGGGGCCTGTCCCCAGCGTTCCCCGGTAAGCTGCGCCGCCTGCTGCTGGCTGAGCGCGCGGGGAATAAAGGCAACTGCCGCGATGCGCCCCACAAACCCGCCCGCGCCCGGCAGGCCGCCCTCCACATTTCCGATGCTGAGGAACTTCAGCCCGTTGACCGTTTCATTGGCGTTGAACCAGGAGGCATAGTCCGGATACTGCGTAACGGCGCTCCCGTCGAAGCTGGTGACCGTTTTGCCTTCCGTAACGCCCGGCTGCGATGCATCCACACTGTACACAAATGTGTGCCAGCTGCCCGACGCCCTGGTGTCTGCAAGATTTGCCTGCATCCCGCCCGGGAACTGGACGCGCTGCCGGTCCACCGACGGCGCCGCATTCGCCAGAAGCGCCCCGCACCCTTCCGTCTCTGCGGACCCTCCCGCGGCAAAAATGATCTGGTTCGTGTCCGCCGTCGTATTGTAGCGAACCAGCAGCGTACCCTGGCTGCTGGCCTGCAGGCGCGCCATATCCTCCGCGGAGCCTTGCAGGCATCTGGCGCCGTCGAACACCTGGTCCTGCCCTTCCAGCACATAGGCAAAGCCGGTGCTGCGGGCCTCGTCCAAAAATTGAGCAAGCGCGGCAGGCCCGCCGTCCGGCGCGGCCTGCTCCGCTCGGGCCGGGACGAACGCCCCCGCCCACAGAATGGATGCGGCGCACAGAGCTGCCGCCAAACGCTTTTTCATGGACTGCGCCTCCTTTTCATCTTACGCGCGGGACGCGCGCGCCTGCGTCTCCCCCGCGCTTGTGCTTTCGTTCTTCTCCTGCGTCCGGAAGGCGTGGAATTCCCGCAGACAGCCGCAGTCCGCGACGTCGTAACGCGTTCCCTTCCGGGGCGGGTAGGCGCGCGTGGCGCGATATCGGTTGTCCGTCATACAGATCTCCCCCGTCTGGCGAAGCTGCAAAATCCGTTCGTCGAAACAGAAAAAGGAATTTCCCTCCAGCACGATGCGGCGGTGGAAGAACCAGCCGCCGGAATGCGCCGCCTTCGGGCAGGCGACAATGGGGGCCGCTCCCCACGCGGGGATGTAGGAGCAGTTCACAAAACGGTTGTTTTTGAAAACCAGCTCCCGCGTTGCGCCGGATTCATACCAGTACTCCGCCTCACCCTCCAGATACACCGCCGCGCCGGGGACTTCAAACAGGCAGTCCTCCACAAGGGCGCTGCGGCAGGTGAGCAGCATGCCTCTGGCCCGGTTTCCGCGGAAAACGCACCGTTTCACCGTCACCTCCGGGGAAAGTGTAAGGTTCTCAGCCACCCAGCGGCCCTCCTCCGGCAGCGGCGGCGGCGTTTCCAGCTCCACCACCATTCTTCCCGCCTTGTCCTCCGCCACACTGCGCACCTTTCCCTGCCATGCCGGGCGCAGCACGTTTGCCTGCATCAGCGCCAGAACGTCCCCCTCCCGTGCCAGCTGCACGCCGCGCTGCATGGGGTGGCCCCAGTCCAGCAGCAGGCGGCGCGCGCCCGGCCGGCCGCGCACCACGGCATAAAAGCCGTGCACGTTCAGCCCGTCGTCCAGCTGGTTTTCAAACCGGCAGCCCTCCAGAGCGACCTTCCCTCCGCAGTTGACGAAATGCGCGGCGTCGGCCGCTGCCGAAAAGCACCGTCCCGTCCCGGGGGAGGGCGTCACATCGAACCGCTTCAGTGTGACGTTTTCGCACCGCTCGGCCAAAAAGCCCATGCCCGCGGCATGGTGGACGCGGATGTTCTCACAGCAGATATCCTTGGAATCCGCGGCATAAACGGCAGGGGCAGTGCGGGGATGGTGCCGGAATACCAGCCGGTTGCCGGCGCGGCTGCCCGCAAAAAAATGCTCCCCGCCCTTCAGCGTGATCTGCACCAGGTCTCCCGCCGCCGCCTTTATGGCCGGGTGCAGCCCCACCTTCTGGGTTTCGGTACAAAAATACAGGTCCTCCGTTCCCCAGGCCGGCGCGCGGGTCTTTGCATCCATCTCCAGCCACAGGTGCATGGCGCGGCGGAAATTTTCTCCCGTAAAAACAAGGCGGCCGTTTTCCACATTCCAGGGATATTTTTCCGGGTCGATCCACACCGTCATCCGCTGCGGACGGACCTCCCGTATCACGCCCTCCGAATAAACGGGACGCGCAAGGTCCAGGGAAAAATTCTCAAGCCGCACGCCGCTGCTGTGCGCGACGCGGCACGGGAGCATCTGTGCGTGAAAGACCCACCTGCTGCCTCCGCCGTCCAGTGTAAAATCGCGAAAGCCCTCCAGCAGCAGCCCCGCCGCCTGCCCGCCGCACGCATCGTGGTTCGAGATGTTCCACCGGTGCAGCGGCAGGCCCTGCGGGTAAAAGTGATATATCCCCGGCTCCATGCGGAGGCGGACGCCGGGCCTTTCTCGGAGCGTGGACAGCAGCGCCCCGAGGCGCGCCGCCAGGGAAACGTCGTCCCCTGGCAGGACGCCCCAATCTGCGGCGTTGATCGTTTCCATTCCCATCAGCCTTCCCTTTCTCTGCGCGCCGCTTACTGCCAGACCACCCGGTCGATCTCCACCCAGCGCCCGCTGGACTCCGGCGACTTTTCCGCCTTTACCGTAATGCGCACCGTATGTGTACCGGGCTCCAGCGTGCCTGTATCGTACAGAACCTGCTGCAGCATCATTTCCGGAGCATAGGCGTCGATATCCGCAGCCGCTGCGCCGTCCACCGTTATCTGCGCCCGGCCGCACCACGGCCCCTTGAGGCCGTAGATCACCGCATTGCTTCCCTCGAAGCTGAATTCGATGTGCGCTTTCCAGGTATTGCTGGAGCTGTCGTCGTCGTGATAACTGCCCGGGACCGACTGGTGCTTCCAGACGGAAAACTTTTTCAGATTCGGGTTTTCGTCGTTCCAGACGACCTTATTTATAACGGGCGCGCCGTTTTGGCTGTCCGACAATTCAACCTTGTCGAATTCGATCCACGTATCGGAGGACGCTTCGTTTTTTTCTCCCGCGACTGTGAGCGTCACCGTGTGTTCCCCATAAGGCAGCTCACCGGTGTCAAACAAAAGCGCCTGCTCCTGCGTTGTACCGGCATAGGCGTCGATGCGCACGGGCGCCCCAAAGTCCACCTGTGCGTCCGCCATGCCGCACCAGTTTCCCCGAAGCCCGTAAAGCTTCGCCCCGGTGCCTGTAAAGGTGAATTCCACAAAGCCGTCTTTTTCTTTACAGGACGCATCGTCGTTCCGGTAGCTGCCCGCCGACGCCTGCTGGTTCCAGTTGGCGCTGTAAGACAAATAGGGCGAGTCGTTGTTCAGTGTTACCGTCCCGCCCCCCGGCGCTTCCTGCGTTGTGAAGCAGGCCGTCCCGCTCGCCGCGGAACCGGCCTGGTTTTCCGCCGTTACCCGCCAGTAATACGTCGTTCCCGCTTCAAGCTCCCGCGCGGCCTGGTAGCGGCACGCCATGCCTGTGTATGTATCGATCGCGGGTGCGGAAAGGTCTGCGTTGGGCGATACGGTAAGGCGGTAGTTTCGCCCGCCGTCCACGGGCGTCCACGCAAACGCCTGTGCCGTCCCCGCGCCGCCGGCGCCGTTCCCGGGGCTCAGCAATTCCGGCTGCCCGGGCGCTTTCCCCGGCGCGCCGGAGCTGAACGTGTACACCACAACGCTCTCTCCCGGTATGCCGCCCGTATAGCTTCCGCCCGTCACGGCTTCGCAGCCGGCGAAGAGGCTGCGGTACTCCGGCGCCGTGTCCCATACGCTTTCCCCGCTCAGCACCATCGCGCTTACGCAGTCCATCTGCTCCGGTACGTTCAGCGTAAGCTGTGTGGCGTCCCATTTGTTCAGCACGATCACGCGCAGGTCTGTCTGCGCCGCGTTGCAATATGCGTAGACCCGCACCTTCTCCGCGCTGCTGGACGCGCCCAGCCGGTTTTCCAGAACATTCTGGTTGACGATCCTGTGCGCGGCCGCCGGGCCCGTCAGGCGCACAGTCTTTCCCTCCAGATACCACTGGTCCAGGTCGAACCAGCCGAACGCGTTTTCCGGACAGCCCGAAATAGACGCTTTGCTGGGATAATGCGAAGGCCAGGTAACGATGCGGGAGTACCTGCCGTCCCCGATCATCTCCAGCATCGCGTTCAGCAGCGCCATGCTGCCGCCCATGTCCCGCACATGTCCCGCGTTCCAATCGTCCTGAACCGGCGTCCAGCCGATGTTGCATTCGCCCAGAATGCCCTCTTTCCCCTCGATGGGCGTCCCCGGCTCCAGCAGCGCGTCGCTGTTCTTGTCAAAATACTTGTTCCAGCCGTAGAACGCATAGCGGTGGTCGTCATATGCGTCGAACGCCCCCTGCGCCGCCGAGACGAGCGCGCTGTTCCAGCTGTTCCACAAAATATTTTCCGGCGCCCGCTGCAGCACCAGGCTGTAATTGGGGTTTGCCGCCTTGACGATTTGCTGGAACTCCGGGAAAAGGCTGCCCAGATACCTGGCGTTGGCAACGCCGCCCGCGCCGTTGTTCCAGGGCTCGTTCCCCATGTCGAAGTAGCACAGCTCTATCCCTTCCTGCGCAATGTACTGCGCCATCGACGCCGTCAGCGCCTTTACCTTTTCCAGGCCGGCCTGTCCGCCGAAGGCGTCCAGCGATTCAATGGGTATCATGACGAAGGGCACGATGTCCTGCTGCTTGCAAAAGCGGATGAACTCCCGCAGGCCGAAGCTCCCGGCCGCGTCGCGGCTGTTCAGCCCGCCCCAGTACCGGTTCTCCGAAAGGGGCGTTTCCTGTTCCCAGTCAAAGGCCCAGGCGTCATACCCCCAGCGCATCATATCCAGCTCGCCTGCAAAAAAGCTCTGTTCCATCCAGTTTCCGTTCGCCTGCCACATGGCGTCGCTGATCATGGACATTTCGATATTGGTGCCCACCCTGCGCGCGCCGGCCAGGGGCGTCACGTCCGCTCCGTCCACGGTAACGATGACCTGCGCCGGCCCCGCCGCCCGGGCGGGAACGCCCCAGCTGCCCAGGACCGACGCCGCCAGAACAGCGGCAAGCATGCGGATAATTCGTTTTTTCCGTTTCATAGCGGCCTCCTTGATTTCTGTTTTATCATCTTTTCGGCCCGGCGCAGCGCCGGGCCGCCTACCAAACAAACGGCAGCGGGGGCGGAGCCTTTGCCCCGCCCCCGCTGCCCGGCAGTATTTTTTCGTCAGCCGCCGTTGGCCTTATTAAAAGCCTGTGCCTGTTTTTGCATCTCCGCATACACCTTTTCCGCGCCTGCCGCCGCCATCTTTTCCTTGAGCTTTGCAATGTCGCCGGCCGGGTCGTCGGTAAAGCCCAGGCCCAGCAGCTTGTAATCGGTGTTGAATATTTCAGTGATGGCCGCGATTTCGTTTTTCACGTTGCTGTCGTCAAACACAAACGTCTGGTAGCGCCCGCTGCGGGCGTTTTCCTTCCAAACCTCATTCATCTCTTCAAAGTTGGGAATGCCTCCCTCCACAACGCGCCAGTACGCATCGTTTCGCACGCCCCAGTTGCAGTTGCTGTCATAGGCGTAATTCGTGCTGTCCGGAAGAGACACCAGGCCGTGTTCGCCCGAGGCCTCCCAGTGCTTTCCCTCGATGCCGTAGCAGAACAGGTTGTTGATCTCCGCGTCGTTGCGCAGGTAATCCAGCGCCATCAGCGCACGCTCGGGGTTGCGGGATTTGGAGAAGATGCTCATGCCGTTGGCCAGATAAGAGTTCAGGACCGGGGGAACATCCTCCTGCGCGTCGAACACACGCACGTCCCATTCCGGGTGCTCGGCCGTCATCTGCGCATAGATGCTTTTGGCCGTATTTACGTTGCACAGCGCCAGCGCCGATTTTCCCGCCTGGAAGCTCTCGGTGTTGTTCTGCGTGTTCACCACCGCGTTCTTGCTCCAGAAACCGCGGTCCTTCCAATCCTTAAGGCGCTCGATGACGCCCTGGAATTCCGGCTGGTCAAAGTTGCCCTTTACCGCCGCGCCGTCGTCCAGCTCGCTGACGCTGGCCATCGCCTGCCACGACCCGACGCCTGTTACCTTTTCCTCGGATTCCCAGTTTGCTTTCTGCCACATACGGTCGAACACGAACAGCTTGTCGTAGTCCGAACCGACGTCCAACGGGATGAGCGTGGGCTCATTGGCCACGATGGCGTCCATGTAAGCCTCCGCCTCGTCCAGGGACGCAACGGATTTGATATCGTATTTGTCCATCAGGTCGCCGCGCACCAGATATACATAGGAGGTAATCTCCTTGTAATTCATAGGCAGCATGTACACCCTGCCGTCCACCTTCGCCTGTTCCCACGCTTCGGGATACATGCTGCCGGCCGTCATGGGCGCATAGGTCTCCAGCGCTTCTTGCGTGATTTCCCAGAAGCCCTGCTTTGTAGCCTGCGCGTTGTAGAAGCACCAGTCCGCCGTATAAATGATGTCCCAATCCTCGCCGGACGCAAAGATCAGCGGGTATTTCTGCTCATATTCGCCCCAGCTCATGAACTTGACGTCGATTGTGGCGTTGATCTCCGCTTTCAGCTTTTCATTGATCTTTGCGAACACCTCGTCGTTGTCCACCGGACGGTCCCCGATCAGGTACATCGTCAGGGTGACGGCCTCGGACGTGTCCGGCTCTCCCGCCTGCGCGCCGGACGCCGGCGCGGAGACGGAAGCCGTCTGTGCCGGTGCGCTGGACGCGGGCGCGCCCGTGCAGCCGCTCAGGATGCCGAGCCCCATCGTCAGCGCCGCCAGAAATGCGCAAAAACGTGTTTTCTTTCTCATAGATCGTTCCTCCCTTTTTTATTCAAAATTCTTGCGAATTTTTTCGGTTCCACCCGTTATCCCTTTACCGCTCCGATGGTAACGCCCTTGACGAAATATTTTTGCAGGAACGGATACAAAAGGATGATCGGGCCTGTGGCGACCACCGTCATCGCCAGCTTCATCGGTTCGCTGGGCACGTCGCTGGCGGGGATGCCGCTGCGCGCGGCGGCGGCGTTCATCGCCTGCGCCTTGGTCAGGATATTGTTCAGGAAGTATTGCAGCGGGTACAGGTTCCGGCTGCCCTCGTCCAGAAACAGCATCGCGTTGTACCAGTCGTTCCAGTAATTCAGCGCGATGAAAAGCCCCACGGTGGCCAGCCCCGCCTTGCACAGGGGCAGCGCAATGCGGAAGTAGATGGTAAAATCCCCCGCGCCATCCAGCTTTGCCGATTCATACAGCGCCTCCGGGATGCTCGTCATGTAGCTTTTCAAAATCAACAGATATGTCACATTGATAAGAATGGGCAGGATCAGCGCGATGACGCTGTTGTGAAAATGCAGGTATTTCGTATTAAAAATGTACCACGGCACCAATCCTCCGCCGAAAATAGAGGTGAAGTAAAAGAAAAACGACACCTGGTAGCGATACCTGAAATCGCGGCTGGACAGCACGTACGCCGCCATGCTGGTGAGCCAGAGCCCCAGGACGGTTCCCACGGCCGTCACAAAAATCGTAACGCCATAGGCCCGCAGCAGCTCTTGCGGAATGCGGAACAGCATTTTGTATGCGTCCAGCGAGATGGTTTCCGGGAAGAGCCGGTAGCCGTGCAGCTGGATGGAATACTGCTCGGACACGGAGCCGCTGAGCACCAGCAGGAACGGCAGCAGGCATGCCGCCGAAAGCGCCGTGAGCACCGCATAGGAAAGTATGTTGAACAAAACACGGTCCCGGCCGACCGGTTTTTTTGCGCGTTTTTTTGCGCCCGCCATGGGCAAAGCCTCCTTTTTTCCGGCAGGCGCCGCCTCAGAACAGCGCATAATCCGGCTCCACTTTCTTTACCGTGTAGTTTGCAAGCAGCACCAGCACGAACGACAGGCCGGACTGGTAAAGCCCCGCGGCGCTTGTCATGCCGAATTCCTGCAGGTCCAGCAGCGAGCGCGTTACATAAGTATCGATCACGTCCGTGACCTCCAGCACCATTGGGTTGTTTCCGGTCACCTGCCAGAACATCTGGAAGTCGCCCTTCATGATCGTGCCGATTGCCATCAGGAACAGGATCGCAATGGTGGGGCGGATGCACGGCAGCGTGATATGCCATATCTTCTGCCACATGGTGGCGCCGTCAAGGTCTGCCGCCTCGAACAGCTGGCCGTCGATGTTGACGATGCTCGCCAGATACATCACTGTGCCGTAGCCCACATTTTTGAAAGCGCTCACCACGATGAGTATAACCGGCCATGCGTTTTTATTGGAGTATACGTCCACGGGCGCCAGCCCCACCGAGCGCAGAAAGCTGTTCACCGCGCCGAACTCAAAATTGAACATATTGTAGATGAATGCGCCCACGACCACCCAGGAGATGAAGTACGGCAGAAACATCACCGACTGCGTGATGCGTTTGAAATATTTCCCCGCCAGCTCGCTGAGCAGCACGGCGCACACGATCTGCAAAAATGTATTGACGCACAAAAACGCGATATTGTAAAGCACCGTATTCCGCGTCGTCGTCCACGCCTTTCCCGACTGAAAAAAATACCGGAAGTTTTCAAGCCCGACCCACGGGCTGCCGAAAATGCCATCGTGATAATTGTACGCCTTGAAGGCGAGTACGATCCCGCTCATGGGAATGTAGCACATCAGGATCACCACCACCGCAGCCGGCACAAGCATGAGCCACTTTGTGCGGTTCTCCCGCAGGTCACGCAGCAGCGGGCTTCCTTTTTTCTTCATCGCGTCTCCTCCTTCGTGCGTCCTGCGGCGCCCGGTTTCGCTGTTCTTATCCTAACAAAGCCGCCATCCAAAAACAACGGGACAAAATTTTGAAAGGAGGGCAAAATTATGTTGTTTGGCCTGTTTTTTATTTTTTGAACTAAATTCACTTGAATAGTTGTCGCATTTTATATATTATTGAGACAACAAATCCGGGCAGGAGATGAATGCCATGAGCTTTACCGTTCTGATTGCCGACGACGAGGCGATGCCGCGCACCGTTTTGAAAGAGCATATCCCGTGGGAGGAACTTTCCGTAACGCAGGTACATCTGGCCACCGACGGCGAGGAAGCCGTGGAGCAGGCGCGCAGGTTCCGCCCCGAGATCATCATCAGCGACATCAAAATGCCGCGGCGCAACGGGCTGGAAATGGCGGCCGCCGTGCGGGAATTTTTGCCCGCGTGCCAGTTCATTTTTCTGAGCGGCTATTCCGACAAGGAATACCTGAAGGGCGCCATCCGGCTGAGGGCCGCCTGCTATGTAGAAAAGCCGCTGGATCTGAGCGAGATCACTGCCGCGCTGCGGGAGGTAACGGCGGAGTTGCTGCGCCATGCGCAGCCCACGGAGGAGGAGCTGTTTTTCCACGGCGGGCATTCCCCGGAAAGGCCTATGAACCAGACGGTGTTTTCCTGCGGGAAAAGCGCGCTCAGCCAGCTGGAAAAGCTGATTCGGAGCAACCGCGGAGAGGAAACGCTCGCCGCGCTGGGCAGGATGTACGCAGAGATCAGCCGGTGCGAGGGCACGTCCCCCGAATATCTGCGCCACCTGTACTGCCAGATCATCTTTCTGTTTCTGCATGCGGCCGAGAGCCACAATGTCCGGGCCGTCACCGAGCGGACGGATTTTTTGCTGTACACCGCGGTACGGCAGGAAACGCTTGCCGGCCTGTGGGACATTCTGCGCCGGACCGCGCAGGACTATTTTTCCGCTTTGAATCCCTCCTGTCCCGATATCGCTGTTCGGGTGGAAAATTACATCGAGGCCCATTACCGCAACTGCGGTCTCACCGTCCAGAGCATCGCCGGGGAGCTTGGGTTCACCAACTCATACCTGTGCGCCGCATACAAAAAAAGCTGCGGCAAAACGGTCAACCAGCGTTTAACGGAAATACGCCTGCACCATGCGAAGGAGCTTCTTGCGGGAACCAGCCGCAGGCTTTACGAGATAGCCAACGCCGTGGGCTACGGGGACGGAAAATATTTTGTCAAGCTGTTCACTCGGGAGGTGGGGCTTTCGCCCAGGGAGTACAGGGGGAGGCATTCATATGAAGAATAGTCTCCTGCGGTGGCTGCAGTGGTCCACCTCCTGCGGAAAGCTGCGCAGCAAGCTGCTCTGTATTTATTTCCTGCTTATCGTCATCCCGCTGGGGATGTTTTCCCTCTATGCCTATCTTCGCGTGAAAAGCGTTATCCAGGAGCAGACCTTCTCGGCCGCGCAGAATGCCTTTGACGATACCTGCCTGTCTCTGGAGCATCTTCTGGGCCGGCTGGACGGTGTCATCGACATCCTGTCCACAGATTCCCTAATCTATACGATGGCCTCCAACGATCCGCGCGACTTTACATATATCCGCCGTCTGGAGGATTCCGACCAGCTTGCCACCACCTTCGAGCACCTGCGTGTGCTGTCCGGTGTGGACCGCATCCGGCTTTATGTCGGAAACGATTACCCCTACTCCAACACCAGGACAAATATCGTCCAGATCAGCCGGATAGAGCAGAGCGGCTGGTATCAGGCCGCCGCGCAGGGCCGCCGACGGCTGTGGTGTGCCCCGGCCGACCTTGGGGAATCTTCCGAAACCGGGCAGCCGTGCTTTTCCTCCATACAGATGGTATACAATCCGCGCAGCGTAAAGGAGCCGCTGGCGATCCTCCGCGCGGATATCGACGCCCGCCGGGTACAGGAGCTGGTGAGCGGCACCTCCATCACCGAAAACGGTCTTTTGCTGCTTTTGCGCGGGGACGAGGTCCTGCTCGCGTCCGATCCGGACATTCCTCTCTCCCGTCTGGACACGCTGGTGGAGCAGCTGCACGGTTCCTGCGCGGGCGCATGGACGACCATACAGGCCAACGGCACAGATTACTATGTGCAGTCCAAGGGCATCGGCCCGTCGGGCTGGCGCATCGCCAGCATCCTGCCCTACCGTGACGTTTTCCGCCTGAGCCATGAGCTGAGCATTGAAATGCTCGTTATTGTCATAGCCGTCGCCCTGGCGGCCTATCTGCTGGCATATCTCACCAGCCAGTCCACATTAAAGCGGATATCTCAGCTTACCGGCACGATGCAGGCTGTGGAAAAAGGCAACGTCACCGTGCGGCTGGAGCCGTCGGGCAACGATGAGATTGCTCAGATGATGGACGGCTTCAATCAGATGATGGACCGCGTGGACACGCTGATGGAAGAGCGGGTGGAATATGGACGCCAAATCAAAAACCTTGAGCTGAAAGCACTTCAGGCCCAGATCAACCCACATTTCCTGTACAATTCTCTGGATTTGATCAACTGCACCGCCATCAGCCGCAACGTGCCCGAAATCAGCCGTATGGTGAACGCGCTGGGCCGTTTTTACCGGCTCTCTCTCAGCAAGGGGCGCGAAGTGATCCCCCTGTCCGATGAGCTCAAGCACGCGCAGCTTTATGTGGAAATCCAGAATCTGCGGTTCGAAAACCGCGTCTCTGTCCGGTGGGCGCTTGACCCTGCCGCCGCCCAATGCCGGATCATCAAAATCGTGCTGCAGCCGCTGATTGAAAACGCAATCATCCACGGTATCTTTGAAAAGCCGTCAAAATGCGGGCGCCTCGCCGTGGCGGTGCGCCGTGAACCGGACGGCATCCGCATCACCATCGAGGACGACGGCGTGGGGATGGATGAAGCCACCCTGCTCTCCAACTTTTCCCCTGCCGCGCCGGGCCAGATCACAGCCACTCCCGGCGGATACGGCGTGCGCAACATTCAGGACAGGCTGCGCCTGGCCTACGGCGAACCGTTCGGGTTGTCCTGCGTCAGCCGGCCGGGCAAGGGCACCACAGTCACAGTTTATATCCCGGCCATTGAGCCGGAAGAACAACCGCAGGAGGGGTAGGTACATGCATTTTTCCGTTTTCAGCGATGCCGAATGGCTGTATCCCGATTCCGCGCACAGCGCGCTGTCCGGCATCAGCCTGCATCTGCCGCGCGGCGGCCACGACGGCGCCCAGCTTCTGGGCGGCATACTCTCCGGAACGCTTTCCGCCGTGCTCCGCTGGGACGGCGGCCGCGGGCCTGCGGTGCGGCTGTACCGTCTGCTCCCGGTAGGCGTAAACGAAAACACCTCGCCCACGCTGATGACGACGACCGACTACGAAAGCTGCCGGGAATTCGTCACGCGCAAAGCCCCCTTCGAGGTCTTTGACGCGCTGAAGCCTTTGACGGAACCGGAAACGCCGGACGGAACACGGCTTGCGCTTTATCTCTGTGCAGAGGCTGCCGCGGATGAAACGCCCGAGGAATATTCCGGCACGCTCACCGTTACAGTGGGTGCGGACAAGGCGGAGCTTTCCGTCCGCTGCACCGTGCATGCGCCGGTGGTCCCGCCGCCTGCACAGGCGCGCCTGAGCATGCTCAATTTTTTTGATTACGACGGCCCCGTCCGGCAGCACGGGCTTGTCCGAGGCGGGGCGGACTACTGGCAGGCGTTCCGAAGCTATGTCCGGGCACAGCTCGACATGCGCTGCACGCATATCCTGCTGCCGCCGGGCGAAGCGGTGTATCGGGACGGCGCGCCGGCCGGGTTCGATTTTTCTTTTGCGCAGCAGGCCGGCCGCATCGCCCTGGAAGAGGGCGCCGCCTTTCTGTGCGGCGGGCATGTGGCCCACTGGCACGAATGGGACGACAGCGAGTATTACCCCAACTGGGACAGCACCACCGGCGTGAGCACTCCGCAGGGATATCTGCAGCTGCGCCTGTATTTTTCCCAGTGGGCCCAGGTCATCCGTGCCAACGGCTGGCAGGGCCGCATAACGCAGGCGCTGGCCGACGAGCCGCAGACGCACAACGACAAAACTTACCGTGTACTCGCCGCCATATGCCGCAAATTCCTGCCCGGCGTGCCCATTCTCGACGCGGTGGAAACAACGAACCTGGGCGGCGGCGTCGACATCTGGGTACCCAAGCAGGACACCTATGAAAAATGGCGGGAGGAATATACGGCCCTGCAGGCCGCAGGCGAAGAAATGTGGTTCTACACCTGCGCCTTCCCGGCGGGGCCGGCCATGAACCGCAGCATGGATCTGCCGCTTGCCGTGAGCCGTACCGTGCTGTGGATGGGCGCTCTTTACCGGCTGTCCGGATTCCTGCACTGGGGTTTCAATTACTACATCGGGGACGATATCTGGCACAGCGCCTGCTGCCCCCATAAGGGCGCGCTGCTGCCCGCCGGGGACGCGCATATCGTCTATCCCGGCAAGGACGGCAGGCCGTGGCGCAGCATGCGCTTCGAGGCCCAGCGCGCCGGCGCCGAGGACTACGAGCTGCTCATGCAGGCTGTGGACGCCGCCCCCGGCGAGGCCGACGCACTGATCCGCACCGTATGCACAACGTTCCGCAGCTATGCCCGCAGCGGAGCGGCGGTGGCGGCCGCGCGCCTGCGGCTGTTTCGTCTGCTGGAGGAGGTCGCTCGGAATGGCTGACATACAATGGTTTTGCGACGCACGTTTCGGCATGTTCATCCACTGGGGGCTTTACGCCGTTCCCGCCAAGGGGGAATGGTATGCCAGCATCGGCCGCGTCCCGCCCGAGCGCTACGAAGAATATCTCCGCACATTCGACCCCGTTGATTACGATCCGCGCGCATGGGCGCGCATGGCCAGACAGGCAGGTATGAAATACGCCGTGCTCACAGCAAAGCATCACGAAGGATTTTGCCTGTTTGATTCCGCCTATACCGATTACAAAGCCACAAACACCCCCGCCGGGCGCGACCTGGTGCGGGAATACGTCGACGCCTTCCGCGCCGAGGGGCTTCGTGTGGGGCTGTATTATTCCCTGGTTGACTGGCACCATCCCGACTATCCCGCTTACAACGACCCCTTCCACCCCATGCGCGGGACGGACGTCCGCCGGGAGGAGCGCTGTGATTTCAGCCGTTATCTCGACTATATGCACGCACAGGTCCGGGAGCTTTGCACCAACTACGGAAAGCTGGACCTGCTCTGGTTCGATTTTTCCTACGACGGACACTGTGGCGAGGACTGGCGTGCCGGAGAACTTGTAGAGATGGTGCGCACGCTGCAGCCCGGCATCCTGCTCAACAGCCGGCTGGAGGCGAGCGGCGGCTCGCTGGGAAGCCTGCTCTCCGGCGCGCCCACGCCCTGGGCGGGAGACTTCGCCACCCCCGAGCAGATCCTGCCGCCCGCGCCCCTGTGCCGCCCGGACGGGACGCCGGTCTGCTGGGAGGCGTGTCAGACCATGAACAACAGCTTCGGGTACACGGCCGCGGACCGGTGCTTCAAAACGGCGCGCACCTGCATCCGCCAGCTGGTGGAATGCGTCTCAAAGGGGGGCAATTACCTGCTGAACGTCGGGCCGGACGCCCGCGGCAATATCCCGCCGCAGTCCCGCCGCATTCTGTGCGAGATCGGCGAATGGATGCGCCTGAACGCCGACAGCATTTACGGATGCGGCGCCAGCGCCATTCCCGTCGCCGCGTTCGGCTGCCGCGCCACCGCCCGCGGCAAAAACCTTTATCTCCACGTCATGGAGCAGCCCGTGGGGCCGCTGGCGCTCACAGGGCTTTCGCCCGCCGCCATCCGCTCCGCACGCGTGCTCGCAACCGGCGCAGAGGCGGACATCCTGACAAGCGGCTGGGCCGTGCAGAATTATCCCCAAACTGCGTTTCTCAGCCTGGCAGCGCAGGCCAACGAAACGCTCCCCCTGCCGGATGAAACGGATACCGTCCTCCATCTGACGATCTCGGAGACATAAAACAACAGCAGCAGCCGCATCCATGGGGCAGATGGACGCGGCTGCTGCTGTTGTTGCCTTTGTCTATGAAAATATATTTTCCAATATTATCCGTGCATCTTCCTTTTTCATCCTGCGGGGATTAAACGCCTGGAACAATTCCATTTCAATTTCCGCCGCCATCCGATCCAGCATACCGTCATCCGGCCGTTCGGCAAAGCCCGAAATCGGGCGCAGACGCAGCGTTTCATCTCTGAAGGCTATGACAGCCTGGCGGACGGCCATGCCGGCCTGCTGTGGTGTTTCGGCGCCTGTAAATGAACATCCGAACATCCGCCCCACCGCGGCCGTTTTTTCCGGGAGAGCCGGGGCATTGAATTCCAGAACCCATGGAAGCGCATAGGCACATGCATATCCGTGCGGAATGCCGCACCGTGCGCCCAGTATATGCGCCACGGAGTGCCCTGCGTGCGTATGCCCGTACCGGAGCATCCAGCCTCCCAGCATACTGGCCACGGCCATATGTTCCCGCGGTTTTACCGCGTCCGGATATGACACCGCCAGAGGCAGCCATTGTATGACCGAACGAATATTTCCCTCGCTGATCTGGTCTGTCGGGACAGACGCCGCCGTTGATGTGTAGGATTCCACGGAGTGTGCCAAAACATCCATTCCCGTGGACGCCGTAAGCCCTGCTGGCAGCCCCACCGTAAGCAAAGGATCCAAAACAATATACTCCGCCATCGCGTTCGTTGCCAGGATCGGGCATTTGACGTGTTCGGGGCTGGTGATGACCAGGCCGTCCGACAATTCGCTCCCGGTACCCGCCGTCGTGGGAACCGCCACAAGGCCGCCCGCTTTTTTCATTTCATTTTTCTGCCCGGCGTAATCCATGATTTTCCCCGGATTGCAGCGCAGCAAATTGATTCCCTTTGCCGTATCGATGCTGCTTCCCCCGCCCACTGCTATTACAGCGCCGCACCGTTCCGCCCTGCAGAAAGCCGCACCCTCGTCCACGACTTCGCTGGGCGGGTCCGCCTGTACTTTATCAAAAAGTGCGAACTCCACCTGTGCCTGTGTCAGGCTGTTTGTTACGCGCTCCACAATACCCGCCTTTTTCACGCCCTCGTCGCAGACTACCAGCGCCTTGTCCACGCCGAGCCGGCGCAGCAGCGCCCCTGTTTCCTGTACCTTCCCTGCGCCATACAGTATCCGGGCTTCCTGCAGCAATGTAAATTCCATTTTACATCCGCCTTTCCTCATAAATGAAGCAGCTTCGCTGCATTTCCGTAAAACACCTTGTCCGCAAGAACAGGGTCGTCCGCAAAAGCCTCTTCACAGGCTGCAACAGACTGTGTGATCCCGTCGAAGGGATAATCGGTTGCAAACAACAGCTTATCTTCGCCAAACAATCCGGCCAGCTCCCGCATGACCTTTGCGTTTTTAAACGATGTGTCTGTATACACATTTTTCCAGCCGTGCCTGTGAACAGCCTGCGCCAGCTCCTCGTACTCCCAGCCGCAATCTCCTCCGGCATGCGCGGGAATGAGGATGTAATCCGGATACCGCTCGATCAACGCGAGCATAGAATGCAGCTCTCCATATTCCTTTGGCGCCAGAGGCTGATATTTACTTCCCGGCTTATAATAATCATTGATCCCGCAATGTGAAGTGATCGGCAGGCCCATTTCTCCAAACACCTCTACGGCTGCGTAAGTGCGTTCGTCCGTGAGAGGCACATTTTGCAGAATGGGATGCAGCTTTAACCCTTTTGCGCCCCTTATGATATCCCTTTTCAGCTTGGCCTTCATTTCCGGGATGGGAAGGCGGAAGTCCGCACTTGTAAACGGGAGCAGCCTCGGCTCCAGCTTTGAGGCGGCCAGCGCTTCTTCGAAGCTGGAATTCGGCATAACGGGCAGCGACACCGCATAATCGATATGGTTTTCATCCAGCGCCTTTTGTGTCGCCTCCAGGCTTCCGTATTCCCATGTCCTCAGTTGACCGGCATCGATCAGGATATTCTGTTCCTCCTGGTTTTCCGTAACCAGCGCGCGGCTGTAATGATCCCGCGCCAAATCCTCAAACGGGTCCGGATAGGGGGGGAAATGAAGCTGCGGATGGAATACGATGTTTCTGCTGTCGTGAAAAATATCCCCCAGATGCGTGTGGAAATCAATGATCCTTCTTTTCATGTCCAAAATGCCCCTCTCTTCCATTGTTTCATACACAGGGCAGCCTGTAAAAAGGCCCCGGCCGCGCTGGACGCGCTGCACCGGGGCCTCGGCTGATCATTCTGCGTCCTTCAATCGCGCCTGGGCGATCCTGCACGCTCCCATCGCGGCATCTTCCCGGGCAATGAGCACCTCAACATTGTCATATTTCTCCGTAAACAGCTCTTGAAAAAACTGAAAATGAAGCTTGCTTTTCACGATCGCACTGCCCCAGGCTCCCACTCGGAATACCGGCCGCTCTGCAAAATGCAATTGCTGTACAACCGCATCTCCCAGCGAAAAAGTGTGACGCGCCGCCTCTTTGAGTATTTCAACCGCATAGGGATCGCCCTGCTCGGCCGCCTGGTCCACGACCCTTGCGAGGCCCGGATTTTTCCAGCACATATGTTCAATATCGATGCACACGCCAATCAGATCTTCCTTGCGCTCCAAATGCAGCACCTCGTTGAGCATCCTGCTGAGGATGGACGGCCGGGCCCTGCCGTCCATCAAAAGGCTCAGATGATTCAGTGCGCGCATGCTGATCCAGCTTCCCGATCCTTCGTCGCCGAAGATGCAGGGAGGCCAGCCGCCGCACCGTGCCGTCTGCCCTTTTTCATTGCAGCCGAACGCAATGGAACCGGTGCCGGCAATAACGACTGCGCCCACTCCCCCGGTGACGGCAAATTGCGCCACCTGCGCGTCATTTACACACAATACCGGACACACAAAGCCGGAAAGGCCTTTGTAAATGTCATCCACCGCCTGCTGGTCCCGGTCCGTATCCAAGCCTGTCGTCCCGCACACAAGATAAACGCATTCTTTGCGGGAACCTCCGAATTTGGCCAGGCATGCATCAATATTTGCATTGACCCGTTTGATCACTTCTTCACGTTCCAGGCGGTAATGCGGCGCCGGAGGCCCGACGTACTCCGCGACCACGCCGCCCCCCGGGGTACAGGCCCGGACAAGATATTTGGTACCGCCGCTGTCTATGCCTAAGATATATTTCATATCATCTTGCCCTGCCTTTATCTTCCGTTATTGTATTTGGTGGGACAGTTTTTCGTATACAGATCATATGCCGGCGACCCCTCGGCCAACCCCAGCAGCTCCGGTACCCGTGCCGCCAAAAGCTGAGGGAGCAGTACCGCTTCAAAAATCTGCGTGTGGTCATGGCCAGTGCGCAGAGCATGCAGCACTTTCGCCCCCTGGATCGACTCATCCGTGGTGACCATATAGGCATAGGGCGAAAAATGGGCATGGCAGCGCGCCAGCTCCATCATGCGCTCCCGTTCTCCGGGCGCGTCACTGATATAGAACACCCCGCCCAGTTCCCGGTCTGTCAGAATGATCGGCCCATGCAGATACTCTTCGAATTCAAAGCTCATGGACGGCACCTTGATCGTCTCCAGAATTTTCAGGCATCCCTCTGTGGCGGCTGCAAACGCACTGCCGCACCCGACCAGTACATATTTGCGAATCTGCACCAGTTCATCCTGATTCCGCCGGAACCATGCTTCCGTGCGCCGGATATTTTCTTCCATCTGGTTCACAGCAAGGTCCAGCACACCGATCTCCGCATCGTATTTATCCGGCCCGATCGTCCCGGCAGCCAAAGCGGCCTCCAGCGCGCATATGTAAAAACAAAGCACCGACGCTGTATATCCTACCGTCTTTGGGCCCGCGAGCTCTTCCCCGCAGCCGATGAGCATATGATGGCTGCTGCGCCGCCGGATCTCACATTCCGCCTCCCCCGTGATGCTGATGGACGGGTAGGCGGCAAGCTGTTCCATCGCCTGCAGCGTGTTGGTGGACGAGCCCCCCTGCGAGATAAACACCACCATGGGCCGTTCGCCCCGCAGCTGCGGGATGCGTGAAGAGGGTACCGCGCATACGTCCACATCCAACATTGTCTCCATATATCCTGCGGCGGCACGCTCCGCATTCAGCGAAGTGCCGCTGCCGATCAGATACAGTTTATCCGGGTTCACCGCACAAAACAGCTTCACAAATTCTTCTGTCTGTGATTTTCTTTGCTCAAGGATCTGCCGGAGCACCTCGGGTTGGCTTTTCCAGTAATGATACATACTGTTCCCCATGAAATCATTTCTCCTTTTCAAAGTCTTCCGGCAGCGGCTCATCCCTTCAGGCCTGATGTAGCGATGCCTTCAACAATATATTTTTGGAACAAAAGATATACGGCTACCGGCGGAATGCCGCTGAGCAGCATCGCAGCGATTTTTACGCGGCCTTCAATCCAGGAACCATCCCCCAGAAGACCGGCCACCAAAACGCTGACGGGCTTCCATTTGGTTCCCGCCACCAATGTCGGCCACAAAAAGGAACCCCACACCTGCATAAACTGTATGACCGTCACCGTCAGCAGCGGCGTGGCCATCAGCGGCAATACCACACGCAGAAATATTTTCAAATGCCCTGCGCCGTCTATCTCGCCGGCTTCTATCAGTTCATGCGGCATGCTCTCCAGAAACTGTCTGATGATGAATACCGCAAATGCGGACGGAATGGACGGAATTGCGAGGCCGATCAATGTATCGCTCCAACCCAGGTTATACACAAATCGGTAAAGGGGGATGATGTAAGTGATCATCGGAAGCATCATGCTCGACAAAATAAGCATAAAGATCACATCACGCCCCGGAAATTTAAAGCACGCCAGCTCATACGCCGCCAGAGAGGACACGATCAGCATGCCGACGATGGTCACGCTCACATAGATAAGCGTCTGGAGAGTTGACGGTGACATATTGGTTTGCAGCAATGCCTGTTTGATGTTTTCGATGCCGCTGGACAGCGAATTGGGATAAAATGTAGAAACGATCCCTCTGTCCGCAGTCGAAAATGTCACGCTGATCAGCTGCGTAAAGGGCAGCAGGCACACGACCAGCCAGAAAAGTGCAAATATCCAGCTGAATATCTTTGCCGCCGGAGAAGTTTGCTTCATCATAATACCGCCCCCTTCAATTGTCCTTGTTCTTACAATTGCGGTAAACAATCTGGAGCAGCGTAATGGCGAAAATAATAAGCATCAGCACAAAGCCTTCTGCACATGCACGTCCCAAATTGCCCGCTTTGCCCGAATATACGTTGCCCACGATCTCCATGACCGGATAGCTGGCAAACGCATTCTTGCCGCCGATCACGCCCACGGCGCTGGAGTTGGAAAGCACCCACGGGATGTCATAGGTCTGGATCGCCCCGATGAAGCAATTCACAACCACAAAAAACAGCACCGGCTCCAGCATTGGGATGGTGATATGGATCCACTGCTGGAATGTACTCGCACCATCGATTGTTGACGCTTCGTACAGATCGTTAGGAATATTTTTCATGCCGGCGGTCAAGATGATCATGTTGAAACCGATGGCGCGCCAGAGGTCAATGATAATCAGAAGCGCCGTAAAATACCCCGGCGTCAGGCGCCAGGTAACGCCTTCGCCAATTCCCATTTTACCCAGAAGCACCGCCACCAGCCCGGTGTCCGCACTCATCAGCCACAGCCAAACGCCCGTAGCCAGAAAGAACGGTGCAACATACGGCATAAAAAACGCGCCGCGCAGGAAATTGTGCATGCGCCCGCGGAACTGATTGATCACCAGAGAAATGACCGTGGCAAAAATAAGGTTCAACGGCACCACCAGCACCACGAAAAGCGACAGGTTTTTCAGTGAAGTCAAAAAGCGTTTTCCCTGCTGCGTTCCTTCGCTGAGCACGGTTTTAAAGTTCTCAAGTCCGACAAAAGAAATTTCCGCATTTGTTCTGGTAGACCAATCAAAAAAGCTCATCACCAGCCCATAAAGCATCGGCCACAAAATAAAAACGCCGAAAAAGACAACAAACGGCGCAAGCCCCAGATAGTGCTTTCCGTACTTGCGCCAGAAAGCTCTGCCTCTGGTTTTCCCACGACCCTGCCCCGTAACACGTTTTGCGGCTGTATTTGCCATGGCGCTCTCTCCTTTTCACCTGATTCTTCCCAGGCCCCGCCCGAATGGCGCGGGGCTATGGCCAACCCGCCAGAAGCCTCTCGCGGGCTGGCCATAACCGTGGGTGTGCGGCCGGGCCGCACACCCACACAGCTTACGCAGTCGGTTTATGCATTTTCATTGATCATTGCAATGGAGTCCTCGGCAGCCGCCTTTGCATCCGTGAGGCTTCCATCCCAAAGCCCGAACATGGAATCGGCACAGCCTGTCTCCCACATCATGTCGCAGCGGAACGGGACCGCCTGGTTCACGCAATTGTTCACGATCTCGTTGCATACGCTCAACAACCACGGCGACTCCGGATCGTTCGCAATTTCGTCCATCGCGTCATTGTTCATAACAGGGCGTCCCATCTCGCGGCAGAACGTCTTCATCTGCTCGGTATCGGTGATGTACATCAGGAACCCGGCCGCCGCATCGTTGCGTCCCTGGTCTCCGCTGTCTACAACTCCCAGCCATTCGTTGCCGTAGGAAGCACTGTACGGGCCTCCTGCCACCTGAGAAGGCATCGGGATAGCGTCGTATTTGAAATTGCTGTTTTCCTGTGCGGCAGCTTCCAGGTTGGGGTTCAGGAACGGGCCGTGCACAGTAAAGGCCAGCTTATCAGACGTAAACGCATCCGTGGCTGCCTGGTCCAGGAACGTATAAGCCGCAGAGTACTGTCCAACTTCCTTCAGCAGCTCGTATCCGGGCTCCAACGCCTCAGCCGTGATCGTCGTTTCTCCATTCTCCCAACCGACCTTCAGGTCCGGGTTGCCGCATACAAACGCGCTCGTTACCCAATCGCTGGCCGTCAGGTTGGGCAAAACATCATAACCATTTTCCTGCACGGCCGCAAACTGTTCCAGCAATTCATCCAGTGTTTCAGGACGCTTGGACGTATCAACGCCGCAGGCCTCCAAAACAGTCAGATTGCGGTATAAAAGCTGACAGTTTGCAGTGAACGGCAGCCCCCAACAGGTTCCTTCCGGATTCGTCATCAAATCCTTCATGGCGTCGGCATTCAGGGCGTTTTTGTATTCTTCGGGCGCCGCGTCGTAATAAGGCTGAAGGTTCAGGATATTCGCGCTCTCCACAATGCGCTTGCCGTTCAGGAACTGGATGGCAAACATGTCCGGCAGAGAGCCTCCCGCCATAAACCCGGATACGATCTCTGTGTCCGGTTTTCCAACAAAGGTGATGCTTTTCACCTCCGGATGCTGGGCAATGTATTCATCCGCCCATGTGTTGAATATCTCTGCCGCTGTACCTACAGTCCAGTCCTGGAACAGCCACATGGTCAGCTCATACCCTTCACCGCTCCCCTGGCTGCCGGCCGGTTCTGCCGGTGTACTGGAACCTGCACCGGACGTACCTCCACCGCCGCAGGCGGCAAGGCCTGCCGCCATGACCAGCACGAGCACAAGACTTAAAATCCGTTTCATCTTTTTCATCCTTTTCACCTCATTTTTATTTTCTATTGCATACGCAATAAAATCCAATGCTGCACCGTTTTCTGTTCCACAAGGCTTTTCTTATGGATATTTTATATATTTTTCTTTCTGATACTGCACAAAAAAAGTACATTTTGCTTTCACTGCTTCCATTATAGCCGTTCGGGCCTTTCAGCGGCACTATCATTAATAATAGTATTGCCGGGGCATTTCCCCTCATTGTTTTTTCACTCCCCCCCTTATTGATAGGGCGGTCTTTTTTTCTGCGCGCAAAATAAGAGCGCTGTGAATGGGGTTCACAGCGCTCTTGTGCATATGGGGAGCCAAATTGATCTGAGCGCAACAGCATAAAACTTACAGCAGCTTCAGCTCCTGCGCCTTTTTTATCGCCAGAACTTTGTTGTTCACTTCCAGTTTTTGATAAATGTTTTTAATATGATAGCGCACCGTTGTCACTGAAATAAACAGCCTTTCGCCGATCTCTTCATGCTTGCAGCCCCGTTCCAGCAGGCCGAGGATCTCTTTTTCCCTTGCAGTAAGCACAACTTTGCTGAAGTTCAGGCGTTCCACACGCTTTTGATATTCCTGCGCACAGAAAAGAACGCGGTTCATGTAAGCGGCTTCAAAAACATTCTGGTCTGAAATTTTTTCCAGCATGTCCAAAATATACACAGCATTTTCAGCGAACGGCAACACGATCCCGTCCGCCTGCCCAATTTCCAATGCACGGCACAACGCGGCGCACCCGGCTTCTTCTCCATGCAGCTGTTTTTGCGCCACAGCCATATAAACAGCATTGTGCAGAAGCCCCAATTGATTTTGATACGGCGCAAACTCGCGCAGCGCCATCTCGCACACCGCTTCAAGCCGGATCGCATCGCCGCTCAGCATCACAGCTTTCGCATGTACGGTATGATAAAACGGCATTCCTTGGCGCAGAAAGCTGGCTCCGCTCAAATCGCCGCTGCGTATCCATTCCGCAATCTCACCACCGCGTCCCAGGCAGGCATTCACATATCCGTCGCACAGCGCAAACGTCGAATTGAGGACCGGGTTGTTCTCCTTCAGTACCTCTTCCCGAAGAGATTCCATCATCTGCGGGTCCCTCTCACTGGTACTGCACAGAATCTCCAGCCGTGCCAGCGCAAATTTGGCGCAAATCATCAGACACGTCTGCTTTGCCGCCTTGGCTTTGTACATCGCTTTATATGCATGCAGCTCCACATGGTCGAAGTCCCCCGTCTCCAGAGTGTATTCCGCCAGTGCGACAGAATCGCACCCCATGCCGCAGCCATCAATGGGGGCCGTCAGGCTTTCGCTGTGCTGCGCAAGATATTCTGCTGTGTGCTGCAGTCTGCCCTTTTCTTTGTAATATCCATAGAGAAGATGCGGAGAACCGAACGTGAATTCTTTGCGCCGCGTTACGATGCAGGAACATCCTCCCGAAAAATACTCCATTGCTTTTTCATTGCACCGTACCATCGCCTCCAGATCGTTATATACCACAAACGTACGAACTACATTCACCTCGCCCAAAAGGAACCGCTTATAGCCGTCGTTCAGTGACGAGCCCCGGATATACCGTTCCATTGTATCCAGGTCGTCCCGGCACCGTCCCGGCGCACCCGGCTCTGTGCCCATCGCGCGAATACGGATATACTGCAAATATGCAATTGGGTATTTAAGACACTGCTCCTGTGTAAGCGTATCAAAAACATGAAAAAGCTGCCGAAATTGTGTAAACTGAATGTCCGGCGTATTCTCACGGTTGAATTCCGCCAGAATCATCTCTATCTCGCCGGCCTGATACAGATATTCAAAAGCTCTTCCATACTGCCGCTCGCGCAAATACCATTCTCCGGCCCGTTTGTACAAAGGCTGAAAATCAATATTCAGGAATTTGGCCCGCAGCATAAAAAATTCCTGCAGCAGATTTCGTATCTTATAGCTTTTATCAAACTCATTGTATACAACAAAGGTATTTTGCTTGATCAGCGTCTGCAGCACATATCCCGCCTCCGGGTCATCCAGCACATAAAGCGCCATCGAGATCGTAAAGGTCTCCAAAAAGGACAGCCTGCAGAGCGTCTCACGCGCCTTTCCACTGAGCGTATTGTACAGATTCTGTTCAATGATGTCATTTATCGTGTCGCTTTTTCCCACCGGCAGGCCGCGCTGCACGCCCTTCAGCAGCACATACACCATGGATACCCAGCCTTCTGTGTAGCTGTATATTTTTTCCACATCATCTTCAGACAGCATACAGCCGGCCATATTGAAATACCGTTGAATCTCCTCTCCGGTAAATTTCAGGGATTTTTCCGTCAAAGTAAAGCACAGCTGTTTCTGGTACAGGCCCGCCGCATCCAATTTTGACAAATCACGTGTGATCAGCACAATATGCATATTCTTGATATGCTCCTGCACTACGAGCTTGATCAGCGCAAACACTCCCGGGTCATTGATCACTTGAAAATCATCCAGCACCAATACCGCCGGGCGTTTATATTCATAGTCGATCAGCAGATCCACCAGATTGGCACGCTTGAGTTCATCATAGGGATAACCCATTTTTTTCAGCGTATGGCGCAAATCGCTCCCCTGAATATTCTCTACCAGATGGTTCCACAGATATTCCACCGACCCGCCGCTTCCTGCCAGGGAGACCCACACAAGATCCGCCGTTCCGGCATACTGGTTCAAAAACTGGCTGACTGCCGTTGTCTTTCCATATCCAATGGGCGCATGCACGATAGACAGCGGATACAAAAAAATGTTTTCCAGCTTCTGGTTGATCCGCCTGCGATTGAGCAGTTTTGTTTTCGTCTGCAAAACAGCGCCCCCTTTGCAGCAAATTTGCTATTTTTTTATTGCAATACAGCAATTTGCATGTTAATTTATTATACAGCGCGCAGCATGATTATTCAAGGTTTCTGTTTTTCCAGATACCGGTATGAAAACAGCTGCCGGAGAAGGGCTATTTCCCTGCTCCGGCAGCTGTTTTTGCACATCCGAACAATTTACGGTGCGCTTCATCCTCTTCTATCCCTGCGCTGCGTTTCGCCCCGCAATTCGTCCAAAGGTCAGTGCGATCGAATGGCTCAGCCCCGGAACGGTAAGCGGATAGTCCACAGAAAAGCGATTGCCCTGCACGTTTCCCGCAACGTACAGGCCCGGGATTGCCTTTCCTTCCTCATCGTAACAGCGCGCTTCCTCATCACTTTCCAGGCCCCCCATTACTGCGATCATCGTGGCAGGAACGAACTTGGCGGCATAAAAAGGACCTTTTTCCACCGGGAACAACCGCATGGCCCGCTTGCCGTAATCCCTGTCGTTTCCCTCTGCGCACATGATGTTGTAGCGTTCCAGCGACACGAGCGTCTGCTCCATGGGAAGGCCTGTTTTTTCTACAAGCTCTTCCAGTGTATCCGCCCGCAGCAGCTTGCCGCTCGCCACCGCCTTTTCCACAAGTGCAGGCGAAATATAATTGTCTATCGTAGAGAGCTTGCTGTACAGCGTACCA
This sequence comes from Ruthenibacterium sp., assembly GCF_017421385.1. Lineage (NCBI taxonomy): Bacteria > Bacillati > Bacillota > Clostridia > Eubacteriales > Oscillospiraceae > Ruthenibacterium > Ruthenibacterium sp. The sequence goes on from NZ_JAFOIN010000072.1 coordinate 86,689, forward strand.
TCCTCCAATTCCTCATCGGTCACGAAAAAACAGACTGAGCCATGGTTCGGGTGCACCCGCCGCACCTGCTCCGGCCAGTTGCTGTCCACAAATTGCCAAGCTGTTTTGTCCGGCAGATTCTCGATCTGGCTCCCGATCTGCTGCCCCGGAGCATCCTCATTCACAAAACGCAGCCCCCGCGTGTTCAGCAGCACAAACCCGGACGCCCCGAAAACGCTTCCCATATGGTGGGCGCAGGGGGCGTGTGGGCTGTCCTGTAACTTGGCACCGATCCACATGCCCATCCGGTGCCCGTCGCCCGTGTTGCTCGGGCTATGGTTTTTATCTCTCCCAAGCCATAATTGCGGAGTATCGGCCATGCCGGGGCAAAAACGGCGAAGCATCTCCGCGTTGCTCATATAGTCCCCTGTGGAAAGCACCACCCCTTTTCTGGCCAGCGCTTTTATGTATCTGTCTTGCCCGACCTGGGCCACCGCGCCCTGCACGCGCCCATCTTTCTCCCGCAGCAGTTTCACAACCGGCGCCGAAAACAGGCATTGCGCCAGCCCAGTCTGCATCAGCATTTGCACGTTCCCCTGGAACACCGGGATATGCGTCGGCCGAACCCAGGCGGTCGTTGGATAGCACTTAAAGCGTTCCGTACCGTTCTCAAAGCTCTCCGGTGCTGGACAGCGCCTCGGCTGTATCCAACACTTTGTTCCTTCCGGCGGGACCTCCGCCGTCGTTTTCAATACCGGGATGTCGGGATAGCATTCCAGATACCAATCAAACGCCTCGCCGGCCTCCTCTGCCCAACGGCGCAGGATGTTCTGGCTCACCTTATATGCCATATCCCGCATCAGGTCGTTGACGATCTGGACCTTATCCACGTTGCGGCGACCCCAAACATCCGCCACACGGCTGTCCATTACGGCAAAATCACCCGAACGCGCCTGTGGAGCCTCACATTTTTCCAGCAGGAGCACCGTGCTGCCCAACTCCGCTGCGGCGCGCGCTGCAGCCACTCCCGCCAGCCCTGCACCGACTACGACTACATCCGCTTCCATTGTTTTTTCGATCCGGCTTTCTTCAATTTCCGGAGGCTTGCCCAGCCAGGTTTCACCCTCATAAAGTGATTTCTTCATCATCAACTGCTCTGTATCCACAACAGGGCACTATCCTCCTTTTTATATTTAGCCGGAAGTGTTCAATCTGGCTTTACGCCTATTATAACGGAAACGTCCCTTTCTGGATACTATCATTGCTAATAGGTTTCTGTTCTTTTCGTACCTCTCATTTCAAAAAAGGCTGCGCCGCATTAAGCGCCTCCATGCAAGCAGCACCACACCAGCGGATAAAATTCTTTGAACTGCCCCATTCAGTTGCTCGGTAATTTTGTGGGTTTGGTTGGTCCCACCTGGCCGGAGCAGGCCCTGCGGGCCAACATCCACGCTCAAATCAGCCTGGCGCTGAACCGCGTATATACTGAATGGTACCGCAGCAAAGGCTACAATTTTCAAATCACCAGCTCCACCAGCTACGACCAGTACTACGTCCATGGCCGTAACATCTTCGAGGTGATGAGCCGCATTACCGACGACATCTTCAACACCTACGTACGCCGCATCGGTACCATCGACCCCTATTACACCGAGTACTGCGACGGCAAAACCGTATCCTGCCCCGGCATGAAGCAATGGGGCACCGTCACGCTGGCCAATCAGGGACGCAACGCGCTGTCCATCCTGCAATATTACTACGGCAACAACATTGAGATCGTACGCACCAACAACATTCAGGCCATTCCCGAAAGCTATCCCGGCACACCGCTGCGCCTGGGCAGCACAGGCAATGCCGTGCGCACCATTCAGCGCCAGCTCAACCGCATCGCCCGCAACTACCCCTTCTTCGGCACTCTCGAGGTGGACGGCGTGTTTGGCGCCTCTACCGAGGCTGTGGTAAAAAAATTTCAAAAGCAGTTCAGCCTTGCCCAAGACGGGGTTGTCGGCCGGGATACCTGGTACAAGATCAGCTATATTTACGTAGCGGTCAAAAAGCTTGCGGAGCTTTCCAGCGAAGGCGAGGCCGCCACCGGCAACCTTGTAGCCGGCCAATGGCCCGGCACCCTGCTGCGTGTGGGCAGCCGCGGCGACGATGTGGAACAGATCCAGTTCTGGCTCAACGCCGTGGCCGAATTTGTGGACACCATTCCCACCGTCACGGTGGACGGCATCTTCGGCCAGGCCACGGACCGGGCCGTGCGCGCCTTCCAGCAGCATTTCGGCCTGACGGTGGACGGCATCGTGGGACAGGCGACCTGGAACAGCATCTACAACGAATACAGCTCTATCCAGACAGATATCGCCCCGCCCAACGTCGATACTCCGGGCCAGTTCCCCGGCACCACGCTCGCTGTAGGCAGCCGCGGCAACGACGTCAAGCAAATGCAGTTTTATCTGCGCATCATCTCCAACTCCAACAGCGCCATCCCGGCCATCACGGCGGACGGCATCTTCGGCTCCGCCACCGAGCGTGCTGTGCGCGCTTTCCAGCAATTCTACGGGCTTACCGTGGACGGTCTGGTGGGCAAGCTGACCTGGAACAAGATCTACGAGGTGTACACAGGCATCATCAACGGCCTGCTGGCGCCCACCGAACGCCCGGGCACTTACCCCGGTGCGCCTCTGCGTATCGGCTCTACGGGACGGGCGGTCAAGGAAGTGCAGTATTACCTGTACCTGATGAGCGCCTACTACACGGAAATTCCCGTCATCGCCTTTGACGGCATTTACGGCACCGCAACGGCAGAAGCCGTGCGGGCCTATCAGCGCCTGTTCGGCCTGGCGGTGGACGGCGTCGTCGGCCCCGCCACCTGGAACAGCATTTACAACCAGTTCTCCACGCTGCGCAACGTGGACGGCCCGGTGAACCGCTTCCGTGTGTTTGCATACCCGGGCTATGACCTTCAGGAGGGCATGAGCGGCAGTATGGTGCAGTTCGTTCAGTTCATGCTGGCTTACATCGGCTCGTTCTACGACACCATCTCCCCCATCACCGTGCTTGACGGCGAATTTGGCCCTGAAACCAAGGACGCCGTGGAGAGCTTCCAGCGGGAGTTCGCCTTCGCCATCACGGGTATTGTGGATGAACCCACCTGGGCGGCGCTCGTCATCACTTACCTGAGCCTTGCCTCCGACGAAGGCGAAAACGATCTGCCGGAGGGTGAATACCCTGGCTTCGTGCTGGCAATCGGCAGCGCCGGGCCAAGCGTCCGCCGCCTGCAGCGCTACATGAACGGCATCGCCTCCCGCTTCTGCGTGGCCTGGTTCGTGCCCGAAAGCGGTATTTTCGACGAGATTACGCTCAATGCCGTGAAGGAATTCCAGGAGGGCTTCGGCCTGCCTGTGACGGGCCTTGTGGACCGCGCCACCTGGGACGCCATTTACAATTACTACATCATGGAGGAGGAATAGGGCCATGGCCAAGGTCATCGTATACGACGAGTACACTAACCGTCTGTTCACCTATAACCTGTCTGAAAACGACCCGATGCCCTACGCCTACGGCAACACGATGCGCGTGCGCGAGTTCCGCGGCTCATCCAACAGCCCTACGCTTTGGACGACGACGCGCGCCATGGAGGCATGGAACCTTACGCGGCGGCGTTACGGTAAGGGCATTTACATCGGCTATGCGTTCAAGCGCATCTGGGAAGGCGGCCACGGAACGGCCAGCCAGCACTACGCGGGCGTGAGCTTCGACGTGGGGCAGAACGTTTCGTATTCCCAGCGCGTGGCCATCCGCAACGCGGCTGTGGCAACCGGCGCCTGGGGCTATGTGGAGCCCATCTCCATGACGCCGACCTGGGTGCATTTCGACCGCCGCTACGGTACTCCCGCGTGCAGCGGCACCACGGCGGGCTACCCCACCGTGCGGCGCGGCAGCCGCAGCACCTATGTGCTGATCCTGCAGGATGCCCTCAATGCGCTTGGCTACACCAACCGCCCGCTGGACGGCATCTTCGGCGGCGGCACGGAAAACGCGGTGCGTGCGTTCCAGCGCGCCGTAAGCCTGACGGCGGACGGCATCTGCGGCTGCAACACCTGGAAAAAGCTGACGGCGGCCAGCGTGGGCATCGGCCGCACCCGCACAGTCATCGACTGAGCCGCAGAACAAAGATCCCCGGTTTTGGCAATGCCAAAACCGGGGATTTCCTCAATACTGCCAGGAGTTGAATTCAAACGCATTGGGGCATTTTTCGCCTTGGTCCTCACTTTCCAGCAGCGCCTTGTATTTTTCATAGATCTCCGCCGCGCCCTCGGTCTCGTAATAGGGCTCCACGCGGCTGGCCTCCGTCAGGAAGTGGTACACGTCGCGGCCCATCTCGCGGCCGCGGCGGGTATGCATGTCCAGCGCGTAATCCGGCACTTCAAACTTTGTCCCCACTTCAAACTCGTGGTTCAGCAGATTTTTCACATGGTCGCTGGAGCGCTCTTTCTTCTGGCGGCACAGGTAACGGATGGCATGCACGAAGAACATGGGCCTGTCGCCGTCGTTGTAGGGGAATTCCTGGCGCATTTTGAACAGCGTGTACACCAGGTTGGGGGCATCCGGATTGCCGAAGCCGATATCCTCCACGCTGATGCACAGCAGGCGGCGCCACAGCTTTTCCTCAAACTGGGGGCTGGTGATGTACATTTCATAGGCCGCGTGCAGCGCGTCCTCTTCCTTACCCCTGCGGATGGCCTTTTGCAGCATGGCTACCATTTCGTCGCCGGCATAGCCGTTGCGGGTGGTGATCTCCGCCCAGGGATCGTAAGACATAAATTCGCTCATGGTTAATACCTCCGTTTATTCCTTTGTTGCGCCCGCCGAAAGCCCTTCCGTGATCTGCTTGTGGAAAATCAGGTACAGCACTACGGTGGGGATGAGTACTACGATGATGGCGGCTGCCAGCGTGGGCCAGGAGCCCTGCTGCGCACCCGCGTAATTCATCAAAAATGTGGTCAGTGTTTTGAGCTTTGTTTTCGGCATATACAGGTACGGCACGTACATGTCGTTGACGATGTTGACGATCTTCAAAATGACGACCGTGGCCGTTGCCGGGGCCAGAAGCGGAAAAATGATGCTGTAAAAAATGCGGAAATAGCCGCATCCGTCGATGAGCGCGCTCTCATCCAGCGCTTTGGGTATCTTGCTGACGAACTGCATGTACAGGTACAGCTGCATCAGGTCGGACGCCACATAGATGATGATGGGCGCGCCCAGCGTGTTGTACAGTCCCATGCTCTGGATGACCTTGAAGCGGGCGATCTCGACCACAAAGGTGGGCACCAGCATGCCCAGGTAAAAGCAGCCCATCACCAGCCTGCGGAAGCGGAACTCAAAGCGCTGCAGGCAATAAGCTGTAACGGACCCCAGCAGCACGTTGAAGAAAATACTCACCACCAAAATCACGGCGGTGTTTTTCACTGCCACGGGCAGCAGCTTCGCGCCCAGCACCTCGGCATAGTTGTCCCAGTTCCACGCACCGGGAGCGGGCGGCAGGATGGGTGAGGTGGAGGCGAGCTGGGCCTGTGTTTTCACCGATGTGAACAGCGTGACCAGCAATGGGCCGACAACCACGGCAACCACCGCGGCGCTCACAAGATATTTCACGCACAGGAACAGCGCGCGTTTGCATTTGTCCCGGTTCATCACGCCGCCTCCTCCTGGTTGAACACTTTTTTCAGCACCACGTTCTGGAACACATACACCAGAATGACGATGGCCATGATGGCCACGGCCATGGTGGCGGCCATGCCGAAGCTGTTGTACTTGAACGCGGTGTCGATGGTGTACAGCGTAAAGGTGGACGAGGCGTAGCCCGGCCCGCCGTTCGTCATGATGAACGGGATATCGAAGCACTGCAGCGTGCCGCGGATGCAGTCGAACATCACGAAGCTGAACACCAGCCAAATGTTGGGCAGCTGGATGCGCCAGAGCTGGTGCCACGCATTGGCGCCGTCGATACGGGCTGCCTCCATCATCTCGGTGGGAATGGACGTCAGGCCCGTGGAAAACAGCACGATGTGGTATCCGCTGAACCGCCAGGCGGACACCGCCGCCAGCACGAAATTGACAATTGCAGGGTCGCTGAGCCACTTGCAGATCCAGCCGGAAAGCCCCAGCCCCGTCAGGATCTGGTTGAACGCGCCGTTCACCGGGGAGAAGAAATAGGAAAACGCATAGGACATTCCCACGCCGTTGATGATAAACGGCAGAAACGCGATGGTCTTTACCAGCTTTGCGCCCTTAAAGCCGCTGTTCAGCATCACGGCGATTCCAAGCTCGATGGGGATCATCACCATGTGCACGGCCAAATAGATAAAGTTGTTGCGCAGGGAAAGCCACAGGTCCGGAGACTTTGTGAACATTTCGATGTAATTGCGTATCCCGTTGAACGGCCGCTCCGGCGAAACGCCGTCCCAGCTTGTAAAGCTCATGGCCACCAAATCCACAGAAGGGTAGACCACGAATATCAACAGCAGGATCACCGGCACCACGAGCGACAAAATAATAAAGCGGTTCCGGCTTTTGTGGATGGACTTCATACAGCTGCCCTCCTGAACGATTTTGGTTGCTCAAAAGCCCGCAAAAAGCGGCCGGGGCCCGAAGGCCCCGGATGAAAGCGGCTGTGCGCCGCCTTTCTGCTTACGGATGCGCTGCCGGGGAGCTTATTTCATCCCCAGTTTCTCGCGCGCGGCGGACCAGTCGGCGTTGAGCTGGGCGAAGGTTGCTTCCAAATCAAAGCCGTCGGTCAGCATTGAGGTGCCCACCTTGTTGTAGTCGAACTTGCACTCGTTGACGATGGCGGTGTAATCGTCGCCGCCGCCTACGTAGTTCACCAGATTGATTGTTTCGCCTTCTTCATCGGCATAAGCCATAAAGTGGTCCTTTTCCTTCGGCGCAGTGGACATGGTGCTTTCGCAGGAAAGCTTCTGGACATAGTCGGGATAGAAATCATTGAAATAGAATTCCAGGAACGCTTTGGCAAGCTCCTGATTTTCAGAGGTATTGGTAACGCCCATGTAGAAATCGCCCAAAATGACGCGGTTGATGCTACCGTCCTCTTTGCTGTACGGCAGATAGAACGATTTCAGCTCTGTCAAATCCACACCGCTGGCCTTAATTTTGGCAAGGCCCATGGAGTTGTCGATCATCAGACCTGCCTGTTTATTCAGGAACAGGCTCAGTGCCTGGTCATAGCCAAGGCCAAGAGGGTCGGCGCCCAGCACGCCCTTCTGGAACAAATCATACACCATCGTGTAAGCCTCGCGAATGGGTTCGCCTTCAGCGAACGGCTCATCCACTGTGGCCATATAGTCCCAATACAAGCCGTTGCCGGACATGCTGGCCGGGGAATTCTCCATGAAAGGATATACGGGCCAGCTATCCTTTGCACCCATGGCTATGGCCATAAAGTCAGGGTCAGAGGCGCCGTAGTGGTTTTGCAGCGTCTCACAGGCGGTTACAAATTCCTCCCATGTATGAGGCACGCTCACATCTGCACCCTCAAACACGTCGGCCCAATAATAAACATAGTCACCCGCCAGCTTTTCCGGAATACCGATGATACGACCGTCCGCTTTTACATCCTCGGCAAGCAGGTTGTTCGCCGCCGCTTTGGTGTCGCTCAAATCCACCATATAATCCTTGAACACAGGGAAAAAGCGGGTCTGAAGATACATAAGATCCGGCAGCTCACCAGCAGACGCGCGAATCTTCATCTGGTTGAAATACTCGTCGTCGTCCTTGAACTCCTCGATCTCAATGTTCACGTTGGGGTACAGCTCCTGAAAACGCCCCTCCAAGTCGAGCTCATCGTACAGATCCATAGCCTCGTTGTCCCAGGTGGCAAAGGTGAGCGTCGCTTTGATGTTTGGGTCCAGCGCGCC
>NZ_JAFOIN010000073.1:0-4049 GCF_017421385.1 Ruthenibacterium sp.
GCCGCCGCCGCCAGCATGCCCTTGAAGCCCAGCGGGCTGCAGCTCTGCGCGGCCATCTGCCAGGTGTGGCCGCCCGTGCCCAGCGCCCCGGCGGCGTAGTAGCACTGGGCCGTGGGCGCGCAGTAGCTCACGTCGCCCACGTCGGTGCTGCCGGGCTCGGCGGTTTTGGGGTCGTAAAAGAACGGCGCGATGCCGTCGTCCAGGTCCTTGCCCGCATAATGGGACAGCGGCAGGTCCGTGGCCGAGAGCGTGGAGGCCAGGTTGTCCGCGCGCTCCCCGGCGGAGAGCGTGGCGGCGAACTGTGCGGCCAGCGCCCGGTCGGCTTCGTCCCAGGCGGGCGCGCCCACCTCCCGCATGCATTGCCACAGCAGCTCGGACAGCGCCCTGTTGGGCACATAGTCGGAGAAGCCGTCCACCTCGCGGATGGTGAGCGCCGTGCCCGTCATCAGCGCGGCCCCCCGGGCCACATCGTCCACACGCCGCTTGATGTCCAGCATCTGGGCCACACGGGGCGCGCGGATGTAGTAATGCACGCAGGCGCTCTCCTGCACCACGTTGGGGGCGGTGCCGCCCACGTCGCGGTAAGCGTAATGCAGCCGCGCCTCGGGGATGATGTGTTCCCGCAGATAGTTGCAGCCCACGTTCATCAGCTCGGCCGCGTCCAGCGCGCTGCGCCCGGCGAAGGGCGCGCCCGCCGCGTGGGCCGTGCGTCCCTTAAAGCTGTACAGCACGCCCGTCACGGCAAGGCAGCCCTGCCCGCTGACGTAGTTCGCGGAGCCGGGATGCCAGGCGAACACCGCATCCACCTTGTCGAAATATCCGGCGCGGGCGAAAAACACCTTTCCGCCGCCGTCCTCCTCAGCCGGGCAGCCGAAGTATTTGACGGTGGCGCGCAGGCCGGTTTCGAGGCAGTAGTCCTTCAGCGCCACGGCTGCGGCAAAGCTGCCCGCGCCCAGCAGGTTGTGCCCGCAGCCATGGCCAGCCGCGCCCTCGCAAAGCGGCGCTTTTTCAGCGCGGCCCGCCTGCTGGGAAAGCGCAGGCAGCGCGTCGTATTCGCCCAAAAAGGCGATGACCGGCCCTTCGCCGCCCCATGTGGCGACGAAAGCCGTCTCCATGCCGCAGGGGCGGCGCTCCAGCGCAAAGCCCTCGGCCTCCAGCGCGGCGCTGATGGCGGCGGCGCTCTGCGTTTCGCGCCAGTTCGGCTCCGCAAAGCCCCAGACGGCCCTGGCCAGCGCAATGGCGCTTTCCTTTTTTTGTTCCACCCATTCGGTGATGCGTTGTGCTTCATTCATGTTTTTCACGTCCTCTGTTCCGGGCGGCGCGCTGTGCGCCGCGGTATGCCTTGTGCCTGCAAAAACAGCCAAAAGCTATTTCTTAGAATACCACATTTTGCCGCGGAGGGGAACAGCCGCGCAAAGCGGCCGCCCGCGGTGCGCCGGAAAGGCCGCGCGGCCGGGCGGAAAAATATCCCGCGCCGGGGCGCTGTTCAAAGTTTAGAGATAAATGCGTGGTAGAATAATAAAGGAAGGAAGCATCACACGGCAGGCACGCCCCGCGCAGCGGGGCGTTGGGAAAGGCGGCGGGCCATGAAGGAGCTGTATCTCGTAACAGGCGCGACGGGCCATCTGGGCAATACCGTTGCGCACAGGCTGGCGCGCGCGGGCGGGCAGGTGCGCGCGCTCGTTCTGCCGGGGGAGGAGCACGCGCCCCAGCTCCCCGGGGGCGTGGAGGCCGTGGCGGGCGACGTGCGCAGCCCGGCCTCGCTGGAGGCGCTGTTCGCGGGCGCGGAGGGGCGGGATGTGACGGTCATCCACTGCGCGGGCATCGTGAGCATCGCCTCCCGGTTCGACCAGAACGTTTATGACGTAAATGTGACGGGCACAAAAAACGTGGTGGACGCCTGCGTGCGCCGCGGCGTGAAAAAGCTGGTGCATGTAAGCTCGGTGCACGCGCTGCCGGAAAAGCCCGGCGGCGCGCCGGTGTCGGAGACGGACGTGTTCAGCCCCGGCGCGGTGGTTGGGCTGTACGCCAAAACAAAGGCCGCGGCCACGGCCTATGCGCTGGCGGCCCGCGCGCGGGGGCTGGACGTCCGCGTCGTGCATCCCTCGGGCATCTGCGGCCCGTATGACTACGGCCATGGACACCTGACGCAGCTGGTGCAGGATTTCTGCACGGGCCGTCTGGCCGCGGGCGTGGACGGCGGTTATGACTTTGTGGACGTGCGCGACGTGGCGGCGGGGATACTGGCCTGCTGCGAGCGGGGGCGGCCGGGGGAGTGCTATATCCTTTCCGGCCGGTACTACACGGTGCGGGACGTGCTGGCCATGCTGCACCGCATCACGGGCCGCAGGCGGGTGCGGGTGATGCTGCCGCTGTGGCTGGCCAGGGCTGCGGCGCCTCTTTCCGAGCAGTATTACAGGCTGCTGCGCCAGCCGCCGCTGTACACGGCGTATTCGCTGTACACGCTTTCGTCGGGCGCGCGCTTTTCCCATGCGAAGGCCGCGCGGGAGCTGGGCTATACCACGCGCCCCTTCGGCACGACGCTGGCCGACACCGTGGCGTGGCTGCGGCGGCAGGGGCGCATTTGAGGGGCGCGGCTGTAAAGTTTTTTTCCTGCCGTGAAAAGCCGGAAAAAGGGCGGCGTGCCACGCCGCAGGGGGGATAAGCGGAGCAGGAGCGCCGTTTATCCCCCCTTGATTTATTTTTAAGAATTTCTTAAAATTGTGTAGTTGATTTGGTGTGTCAAATCGTCTTATAGATATAGATAGAGATGAAAGCCCTGCGGAAGAGCGGGCGCTCAATGGGGAGTTGTGCGGCATGCGTGTTTGTATCGTGATTCCGGCGTACGAGCCGGGCGGGGAGTTCGTTCCCTATGCGCAGGAGGTGCTGGCGGCGGGCCTTGGCCCGGTGCTTGTAGTGGACGACGGCAGCGGGCCGGCGTATGCGCCGGTATTCGCGGCGCTGGCGGAGATGGGCTGCACGGTGCTGACGCACGAACAGAACCGGGGGAAGGGCGCGGCCCTGAAAACGGCTCTGCGCTGGTACGGCGCGCATGAGGACGGCTGCGCGGGCATCGTGACGGCGGACTGTGACGGCCAGCATACGGTAAAGGATGTGCGCCGTGTGTGCGAGGCCATGGATGCCTGCCCGGGCACGCTGGTGCTGGGCTGCCGTGATTTCGGCCCCGGCACGCCCGCGCGCAGCGCAACAGGCAACCGCGTCACCTCGGCGGCCATGCGCGTGCTGTACAACATTGATTTGAAAGATACGCAGACGGGCCTGCGCGGCATTCCGAACGGGATGCACAGGGACCTGCTGGAGGTGCGCGGCGAACGCTACGAATACGAGCTGAACATGCTCATCTACGCAAAGCAGCGCAGCATCCCGTATACCATCGTGCCCATCGAGACGGTGTATTTCAACAACAACGAGGGCAGCCATTACCGCACCGTGGCGGATTCCGCGCGCATCATCCACCAGCTGGGCAGCGGGCTGGTGCAGTACGCCATGTCCGCCGGGCTGAGCGTGGTGGTGGACGTGTTTGTATACTGCGTGCTGGTGAAATGGCTGCTGCTGGGCCTTCCGCTGGCGCCGCGCCTGTTTTTTGCGGCGGTCATCGCGCGCACGCTCTCCAGCGTGGTGAACTATACCTGCAACCGCCGTCTGCCCTATGTGCAGAACAAGAAGATCGGCCCGACGGTGGCAAAATACTACTGTCTGTGGCTGGCGCAGCTGATGCTGTCCTTTGTGGGCGTGTGGGCGGCGTGCACCGGGCTGCACATGGACGACATGCTGGCCAAGCTGCTGGTGGACGCGCTTCTGGCCGTGGCCAGCTACCAGGTGCAGCTTCGCTGGGTGTTCAGTGAAAAGACGCCGCGGCCGGTGCTTTACGGAAGCGGCGAAGCCATGGACGCGAAGCGGACAACCGCACAGGGTGGTTTCGCGCAGCGAAATGCCGCGCCTGATTTTGCGCGGCAAACCCAAAAGGTGGGGCCGGTAACCGGCCAGCGCGGTTTCGCCGCAGGCGAAATGGAGGCGGAAGCCGACAA
>NZ_JAFOIN010000005.1:0-20045 GCF_017421385.1 Ruthenibacterium sp.
CATGGCCAGTACCTCGCGGTAATCCGCCGCAGCGCGGGGCGCGGGCTGGCCCGCTGCCGTCACAAGCTGCACGCCCTTCTCCCGGCGGTCCTCATAATTGTCGCACACGGCCAGCACACGAACGCCCGGCTGGGGCAGGATGCAGTTTTCCAGCAGGCTGGAGCCGCGGTTGCCCAGGCCGATAACACCTACATTCAATACTTCTTTCATAAATGGATACTCCCTTTCCGTTTCAAAAGCGGCCCGCACAGGCTCTGGGCCGTTATTTCCTTCGTCTGCACAGGTATTCGGAGCCTGATATTTCATATCATAGTACCAGTATACAAAGAAGAACAGCAGTTTTCAACAGGACAAACCGGTCACCGAAACGCAAACAGCGCGTCGGAAACGTCGGCGTAATTCTGCAGCGTCAGCTGCTCGGGCCGGGCCGTGGGCGGCACGCCTGCCGCAGCCAGCGCCTCGGCCACCGCCTCCTTGGGCAGATGCAGCCCCGCGCTGGCCGCGTTGGCCGCCGTCTTGCGCCGCTGGCTGAACGCGGCGCGGATGACGCGGAACATCGCTTCCGCGCTGCGGGGCGTGACCGGCGGCGCTTCGTGCAGACGCAGCTGAATGACGGCGCTCGTTACCTTGGGCGGCGGATAAAAGCTGCCCGGCTGTACGGTAAACAGCGTGCGGGGCGCGGCGTAATAATGCACCGCATATGTGACAGCGCCCGCCGCGCGGGTGCCGGGCGCGGCGGAAAGGCGGTCCGCCGCCTCTTTCTGCACCATTACCGTGATATGCTCGATGGGCAGCCGCTCCTCCAGCAGCTTCATGACGATAGGGCTGGTAATATAATAGGGCAGGTTTGCACATACGGCCACACGCAGGCCCGGGAACTCGTCCCGGATGAGCGCCGCAAGGTCCACCTTCAGCACGTCGCCCTCCACGACCGTCACGTTTTCATATTCTGCCAGAGTTTCCGCCAGCAGCGGCGGCAGACGCTTGTCCACCTCCACCGCCACTACTTTTTTGGCGCGCCGCGCCAGCTCCTTGGTCAGCACCCCCACGCCGGGGCCGACCTCCAGCACGCCGAAGCGCTCGTCAATCCCCGCCGCCTCGGCGATCTTGGGGCAGATGCCCGGGTTGACGATAAAATTCTGCCCGAATTCCTTGGAGAGCGAAAAACCGTGCGCCGCGCACAGCGTTTTGATGGTGGAAATATCCGTCAGATTCACGCGCTGCCTCCTCTTTTCTTTTTCACGGAACAAAAACGCACCGCGCCCGCCGGGCTGTGCGCCCCGCAGCGCGGTGTGCGTTGTTCCGCCGCCCCGGATACGGGGGCGAGACTCCATTTACAAACAGCTCCGGCCCGCGCCTATGCCGCAGGCTCGGCGGATGACGAAGCGTCCGTACCGGCCGGTCCGCTCTGCAAAGAGGAATCCGCGCCGCCCGCCTCCGAAGCGGAGCTGCTCTGTGACGGCTCCAGGCTGGCCTGGATGTCGTTGCGGCCCGTAAGCGTATCCACCACCTCAAACGCGCGCAGGATCTGCGGATCGGTATCCACGGTGAAGTTGTAGAAATTCGCCTCCTCCTCGGCGGAGAGAGACGCCTCCACATCCGGTGAAATGCCCGTCCCGTTGAAGGTGGCTCCGTTCTTGCTCAGCAGCAGGCCCACCGTATACGAAAATGCCGAGCCGTCTGAAAGAGCCACCGGACGGCACTGGATGGTGCCCTTGCCCGCTGTGCGCGTACCGACGACGCGTCCTTTTTCAAATTCCCGAATGGATGTGGCAAACAGCTCCGCCGCGTAGGACGTGTTGCCGTTCACCAGCACCACCATGGGCAGCTCCACCTCGCTGGCGTCGGAGGTCTCCAGCGTGGTGACGGTTCCGTCCTTGTTCTGCTGGCTTGCGATAGGGCCTACCGGGCACAGGTAATCGATCACATGCATGGCGTTCGTCAGGTTTCCGCCCGTGTTGTTGCGCACGTCGAACACCACGCCGTCCACGGCGACGCCCTCCTCCTGCCAGCGTTCAAAATATGCTTTCAGCTCGTCCACTGTCTTGGAATTGAAAGCGTTGATCCAGAAATATGCGGTCGTGGTACCCTCCGGCACCTGGCCCTCCACGGAGGGCACGTCGAACTCGCGGCGCTGGATCTCCACCGTGTGCTCGTCCTCGCCCGTGGCGTTCACCACCGTGAGCAGCACCGACGTGCCGGATTCGCCCAGCAGCTGGCTGTTTACCTGCGAGAGGGAAAGCGTTTTAACGTCCAGCTCCCCTACCTTGGTGATGTAGAAATTCTTCTGCAGGCCGGATTCCTCCGCCGGGCTGTTGGGGTACACCTTAACAATGCGCGCATAGCCGTTGGCGTCCTTGATCACATCCGCGCCCACGCCCATGACCACGCCGTTCTGCTGGTTGAGATATTCCAGATACTGCTTTGCGGTATAATAGCGCGCGTCCTTGTCGCCCATGCCGGTAACGTAGCCCGCCGCGATATAATCGTACAGGGTGTCGTCCACGATCTCGCCGTAATAATTCTCCCGGGCGCTCTTGTCCATCTCCGAGAGCTTGTTGTACATGATCTCTTTTTCGCGCACGCCGCTGACGGTCCGGTTGAACAGCTGCATGCTCAGAATCATCGTCACAACGAAGGTGACCGTCATGGCAATGATGGCGATGGCCACCGCCAGATTTACGGTGATCTTTTTATTCATAGCTTCGTCTCACTTTCCTTGCGCGGGTGCCGAAACCGCTGTTCAGCCCCACGGCGGCCCCAGATACGGCCGCGAACTCACCGCCGCGCCGTTAAGAGTCGTCTCAAAATGCAGGTGGTTGCCCGTACTGTTGCCCGTGCTCCCCACATAACCGATGAGCTGGCCCTGCGTCACGTAATCGCCGTCGTTTACAGCGCGCGCCGACATATGGCCGTAAATGGTAGCAAGGCCGGAGCCGTGGGATATCTTTACGGAAATTCCGTAAGTCCAGTGGTTGTTGGTGCTCACCACGCCGTCCGCAGCCGCATAGATGGGCGTGCCCGCCGGGGCCGGCACATCCATGCCGCGGTGCACGTCCCACTTGCCGTAGATCCAGCGTCCCACGCCGAAATCGGAGGAAAGGTTCGTATACCCCGGGATAGGCCAGGCAAAGCCGCCCTGATTGTACTCGAAATCCACGTTGTTTGCCGCCGTCCACTGCCGCCATTCTTCCTGCGCCTGCTCGTACTGCCTCTGGGTTTCCGCCAGAGCCTCTTCATTTGCGGCAAGGTCCGCCTCAGCCGCGCTGATGGCCGCATCCGCCTGCTGGATGGCATTGGAATACGCCACGGCGGTGTCTGTCAGCTCCTGCTCGCGGGCGGCAAGGTCCGCAAGCTGCTGCTCCAGCTCGGCGCGCTGGGCCTCCAGGGCCGCCTGCTCGTCCCGCAGCCGCTGTACGAGCTGGGTATCATGCTCCGATATCTGCTGCAGGTTCTCGGCAAACAGCAGCATCTGGGAAACGTCGTCGATGCCCAGAAGAATTGCAAGGTTCGACTGCCGGCTCATCTCGTACATGCCCTTGAGGCGGGATTCGAACATGCTCTTATTATACGCCACATTGGCCGCTTTTTCCGCCACCTCGGCATTTTTCAGCTCAATGCTCTGCTGCTGGGCCGCGATGTCCTCCTTGATGGCGGCAAGCTGCGCCTTCAGGTTATTGGCCTGTGCCTGATAATACTGCTTGGTCTGCTCGGATTTTTCCTTGCTGTTCTCCACGGCGCTGATGTTGGATTTGATGTCCTCCAGCTCCTTGCGCAGACGCTCCAGCTTCTCCGCCGGCGTTTCGGCATAGGCAAAAATCAGCGGCACGCCGATGGTCATCACCATCAGTGCGGCAAGCACCAGACATACGACGCGAACCAGTTTTTTATGCTTTTCCATAGAAAACTCCTGTGTTCAAAAAAGATCACACCTTCAGGTGCTTGCGGATGCTGGACGCGCAGCCCACGCCGCCGATGGCGACGCCGAACAGCACAAACCCGCCCAGCAGCGGCCAGATGATATCCATGAACGGCCACATGCATTTGGTGAACTCGTTCAGCCAAAGCGCCTCCGGCTGCAGCAGCGCCTGCTCCAGCCCGTAATACGCACCGCCCACAACGACCGTGGCCAGCACGCCCGAGATAGCGCCCACCGTCATGCCCTCCACAAAGAACGGCAGCCGGATGAACGCATTCGTCGCGCCCACGAATTTCATGATATTGATCTCCTTGCGGCGGGCAAATACCGTCAGGCGGATGGTGTTGCTGATGACCACCACGCTCACCACGCCCAGCACGGCCACAAGGCCCCAGCCGATGTAGTTGACGATGCGCTTCAGGTTCACCAATGTACTGGAAAGCTCGGAGGGCGAATTCACTTTGTAAAACACGTTCGCATCGCTGGCGGTGCCGTCCTCGGCCGTGGCCGTATACGCGCCCATGGCCTTGATGCGCTCCACTGTGGGCGCAAGGTCCGCAACGTCTGTCACCGACACGCGGAACGAAGCGGGCAGCGGATTTTCGGTGTTCCCTTCTCCGGCATAATCGTTCATGATATCGCCGTAGTCGCCCAGATACTCCCGCATTTCCTCCACGGCCGCAGCCTTGGGGACGTATTCGCAGGCAGCCACGTTCCCGTCGGCGGGGATCTGCGTTTTCAGCGCCTCCACGGTCTCGGCGGGGGCGGCGTCATCGATGAAAAAGACGATCTCGTTGAGCGTTTCAAGATAATCCACATAGCTTGTCACGTTGACGGACAGCAGCGCCGCCACGCCCGTGATCATCAGGCATGCCACCAGCACGCCGATGGATGCCAGCGTCATCAGCCGGTTGGCCACCATGCTGTGCCATCCCTGCTTGACAAGATACTTAAAGCTGGACCATTTCATACCTGCGCGGCCTCCCTCCCGTACCGGCCGAGGCCGTCGTCGACCACCTCGCCGTGGTCGATCATGATGGTGCGCTTGCGGAACCGCGCGGCCAGCTCGCGTTCATGGGTGACGACCACGACCGTGGTGCCCACGCTGTTGATGGCCTGCAGCAGCTCCATGATCTCCACAGACAGCTCCGGGTCGATATTGCCGGTGGGCTCGTCCGCAATGATGATGGGCGGGGAATGAACCAAAGCCCGCGCCAGCGCAATGCGCTGCTGCTCGCCGCCGGAAAGCTCCTGCGGCAGGCTGTGCGCCTTGCCCGCGAGCCCCACCAGGTTCAGCACATAGGGCACGCGCCGCTTGATCTGCCGCTCGGGGATATTCGTCACACGCATGGCAAAGGCCACGTTCTCGTAGGCCGTCATCGTGGGAATAAGGCGGAAATCCTGGAACACCACGCCCAGCCCGCGGCGCAGGTAGGGAATTTCCCGCTGACGGATGCTGGAAAGGTCGCGCCCGTTGACGAAAACCTTGCCCTCGGTGGCTGCCTCCTCGCGCAGGATCAGCTTGAGGAACGTGCTTTTGCCCGCGCCGGAATGGCCCAGAACGAACACGAATTCGCCTTTTTTGATGGAGAGATTCACGTTGTGGAGCGCCACGATGTCCTTGCTTTTGGCGTCCAGCCCGGTGTATATCTTCTTCACGTTTTCAAAACGGATCATATCGGTAGTTGCCATATCATTCTCCTATGGGGGTCACGGTTGAGTGCGTGCGCGCAAAGCACCGCCCTGCGCAGGGAATACGCGCCTGCCGCCCGCGATATTGCACCGCGGGCACGGCATATTCCAAAAAGGCGCCGCTGCGGCGAAAGCAGGCTTTGCCGCAACGGCTCTTTTTTCTTAATACTTCGCGGGGTTGGCGCTCAGGTATTTCTTGACCATCAGCGCCACCTTGAACACAATGGCGTCGTCGAATTCCCGCAGGTCCAGGCCCGTCAGCTTTTTGATTTTTTCCAGACGGTACACCAGTGTGTTGCGGTGCACGAACAGGCCGCGGCTCGTCTCCGAAACGTTGAGGTTGTTTTCAAAGAAGCGCTGGATGGTGAACAGCGTCTCGGCGTCCAGGCTCTCGATGCTGCCCTGTTTAAACACTTCTTTCAGGAACATCTCGCACAGCGTGGTGGGCAGCTGATAGATCAGGCGGGCGATGCCCAGATGGTCGTAGCTGACGATCGCCTGCTCGGTGTCGAACACCTTGCCCACCTCCATGGCGATCTGTGCCTCCTTGAAGCTCTGGGCCAGGTCCTTCACATTGGCAATGGGCGTGCCGATGCCCACGACGGCCTTGATGTAATGCTCGCCGTTGAGGGTGTCCACAATGCTGGCGGCCAGCTTTTCGATGTCGTGCTGGTCAATGCCGCGCTTGATCTCCTTGACGAGGACGGTGTCGTTCTCGCTGATGTTGAACACGAAGTCCTTCTGCTTATCGGGGAACAGGCCGCTTACGACGTCGTAGGCGGAAATGTCCGCGCCCGAGGTAACGCGGATGAGCAGCACCACGCGGGACACGTCCGTTGCGAAATGCAGCTCGCGCGCCTTGGCATAGATATCGCCGGGCAGGATATTGTCCAGCACCACATTCTTAATAAAGTTCGCCTTGTCGAACTTTTCGTCGTGGTACTGCTTGATGTTCTGCAGGCTGATGGCCAGCAGCGCCGCATAGCGCAGGGCGGGCTCGTCGGTTCCCTCCACCAGAACGGCATAATCGTTGCGCTTGTTCGAACTGAACAGATGATAGGTGTAGCCGTCCCGCACGAACGCGTCGCCGGCTGTCAGCCGGTCGGACGCGATGCCGTCCCGCACCTCGCCGATGCGGTTCAAGTCAGAACAGGAGATGATGGTGCCCGTTTCATCGACAACGCCCACCATGCGGTCGATCGCATCTTTCATCTGATAGACAACGCCCTGAAAAACTCTGTTCGCCATAATACCCTTTTCCCTTCTGTGCTGCGGCGCTCTGCATGCGCTCAGTTGTGAATTTTAACAATAAGGTGTCGCTTTAGTCTCTATTTTACACAATAGTTCTGACTTTTGCAACATATTTCAACAAAATAAACGTCATTTTATTGTGTAATTTGGGAAACAGGGCGCAAACACTGCATTTATCGTACATTTTTCATGTGAAAAATGTTTTAAAAACCTGTGAACAGCGCGCCGAAAATGCAGTTTCCAGCATTTGGCCCGGAATTTTTTCCTGTTTTCTAGCCGCCGAGGATACGCGCCACCTCTGCGGGCGAAAGCTCGCGGAAGCCGCCCGGCCCCAGCGCGGCGTCCAGCGCCAGGCCGCCGATGGCCGTGCGCCGCAGCTCGTTCACGCCCGCGCCGTATACGCCGAACATGCGCTTGATCTGATGATACACGCCCTGGCGCAGCACCACACGCGCGCTGCACGGGCCGTCCGGCCCCGGCGAAAGCTCCGCGGGCTGCAGCCGCTGCCCGTCCGCCAGCCGGACGCCCGCCGCAAAACCAGCCGCCATCTCCGGCGTGAGGGGCGTGTCCAGCAGCACCTCGTAGGTTTTTGGCACATGCCGCCTGGGCGCGAGGATATCATGGGCGAATGCGCCGTCATCCGTCACCAGCACAAAGCCCGTGCTGGTCTTGTCCAGCCGCCCGGCGGGGAACAGGCTGCGGCGGGGGTAGGCCCTGCCCACAAGGTCCACCACAGTCACGTCGTTTTTGTCCGCGGACGCACTCACCACACCCTTGGGTTTGTCCAGCATGATGTACACATACTGCTGCAGGACGAGCGGCTGCCCGTTCAGCGTGACAGCCGCGCCGGCCGGCACCTGAGCGTCCGCGCTGCGGCACACCGCGCCGTTCACGCACACCAGCCCTTTCTGAATGGCCCGCCGTACGTCCGAGCGGCTCTGCTGGGCCGCGCCCGCCACATACTTATCCAGACGCATGCCGCGTCCCCTCCCCCCGCGCCGGGCCCGGGCCCGGCTTTTCCTTATCAATTATTATACGGTCCAGTATAGCACAAAAAAGGCCGAAACGGGTAGTGTTTCCCGTTTCGGCCCTGGCGCCGCTCCGCTCATTGGCGGTAATAATGATAGCTGCGGCCGTCGCTTTCAAATGTGATCACTATTTCGTTGTAAGAAATATAGTCCCATGCGGCAAACCGTGTGCCACTGGAAGCATAGTACATGCCATCGCTCTCAAAATTGTATTTACCGCTCGGAACATAACGATACCAGAAATCAAACTCGTTGTTTTCCATTGCATATTCAAAAACATCGCCATCCACCGCGACCCATGTTCCATCCAAAAAGTAGTCTATAAGATATCTGTCCATACATATAGGTTCCACATCAATATACTGGTCGCTCCATTCGAGCATCTCCAATGCATTTTGGACTTCCCGTGTCATTTTATAATAGTTTTCAGATAAAACAGTGTGCGCCTTACACGCTTCCACATAAACAAAAGCGTCTTCGTAGTTTTCATAATCCGGTATGATCTCCAGCCACTCCATTGCCGCACTGAAACGATTTTCCCCGTAGTGCTCCAATGCCGTGTCGTAAATTTCCGGTATCTGCGCCTGCGCCTGCCGGCTGCTGTCTAAAAAGCCGCCCAGATTGTTGTACAATTTGTATTTCGTAAAAGGCGAGCCCACCGTCTGCGCACGGATATATGTGTTGCACTTTTCCGCCAGTTCCCCGCTGTCCGCGTAATCCCCAAGCTCCCGGAACGCCTGCGCCGCCTCGCTCAGCTCCCCGCGCTCCACCAGCACCCAGGCCGCCGTATATTGCCCCTGCTGCTCGTCCAGTTCCCACAGCCACGGCGCGCGCTCGTACCATTCGTAAGCCTGTGTATACTGTTCGTAAGCCTGCGCGGTTTCAATTTCGTTCCACGCATACAGCGAATACCCCAAAAAGCCACCGCCCAGCAGCACCAGCGGCAGCCCCACGGCCAGCGCAATTTTCCAGCCGCGCTTTTTCCGGCGCGGGGCCTGCGGTGTGCAAACGGCAGAGGGCGCATATCCCGCACCCGGCGTACCGCCGCTCCCCTGCGGGGCAAACGGCCCAAGCGGCGCAGCTTCCTGCAGGGCCGCGCGCTGCGCCTGCGGCAGCTCCTGTGCAGGCACTGTCTGCGCCGGCTGTGCGGCGGCAAGCTGTGCTTCCACCTGCGCCAGCTCCTGTGCAAGCTGCGCCGGGGCGGCAATGCGGTAAGCCTCGTTCAGCGCCATGGCCCGGTTCAGCAGCGGGACAAGCGGCGTTTGCTCCTCAAACACAAGCTCCGCGCCGCCCGCACGCGCGATCACGTCCTGCGGGGCGCGGCCCTCTGTAAGCGCATACAGCACGGCCCCCAGAAAATAGACTGCAGCGGCCATACCCGCGCTTCCGTTGTAACATTCCGGTGCGGAATACCCGGCGCACACGGAGGCGCCGGGCCTTTTGCCCGCGCCGTGCGCACGCTTCAGCTCCAGCGTACCGCTCCGCACAAGGATATTTTCCGGATGCAGTGCCCGCGAGTCCTCCGGCATCGAAGCCAGCCGTTGCGCCAGCTCCCGCACCGCCCGCGTTGCCCGGAGCCTGTCCATCCGTCCGCCGCCGGCCAAAAACACAGGCAGCGGAACAGCCTTTTCCCGCATGGGCTTCCCGGACGCCGCTCCCCGGCGGCGCAGCCGCAAAAGCAGCGCCGCACACACGCCCAGCGCCGCCGCCACAGCCAGTACAACCAGCAGCACGCCCGCAAAACCGGGCGCCGCCTTGCGGTACGGGATATCGTTTTGCTGCAGAACGGTGAGCAGCTCCCGCACATGAATGCTGCCGTTCACATTCTGGCCCTCCAACATTATAAACGTATTGATCCCGACAAGCCTGCCGCCCGCATCCACAAGCGGCCCGCCGGAATTGCCGGGGCTGATGGGCGTGTTCGTCTGGATCGCCCACGTGCTTTGATAGCCCTCCGCCCTGCTTTGCCGCACCGCGCTCACGATGCCGTCCGTCACCGTGATGCTGTCCACGCCGGTGGCAAATTCCCGGCTGAAATCATCCGCCGCGCCCGGATATCCCAGCGCGTATACCGCCAGCCCTGTTTCAACCGCGTCCGAGCGGAGCGGCAGCCCGGGCATGCCGCGCAGGGGCTTGTCTGTTTTTAAGATACAGATGTCCTTTCCGGGCAGATCTACGTAGACCCGGGCCGTCGTCCACCTTGTGTCGTCCACTATGACCTCAATCGTTTCCGCGCCTTCGATCACATGGTGGTTCGTCACCACATAGACGGAATTTCTGGACACCGCAAAGCCGCTGCCCATCGCCCTTTCCGTCATAATGCGCACCACGCTCTCACGCGCGTTCAGCACCGCCTTCGGCACATCCGACGCGGCAAGCGCGCACACGCCCAGCGCCGCCGCCAGCAGCATTGTGCCCAAAACGGCCCACAGCCGCCTGCGTCCCCGTTTTTTCAACATCACAGTTCCCCCGCTTCTTCTGCTCTGGTTTCATTGCACCATATTTCTTAGCTCGCACCCGCTGACCGGACATAGTACACCATGACGCCGCCGCAGGCGGCTTCAACAAAACTTTGGCCGCCAGGATTTTGTACGCCTTGAGGTTCTCACGCTCATGCGCGGCAGAGCGTCGGTGCATGAAGCATGCACGGCCGCACAAGCGGCTGTCCAAATCAATTATATCAGAAGCAGCCGCTGAAAAGAAGCCCGTCAAACAAAGCGGCATGCCGAAAAAGGGCATGCCGCTTTGTACAGAATCAACTGCGTTTTGCGCTTATTCCGTGGGGAACGCCCCTGGCTCGATCTGCGCGTCGGCGTCTGCCTGGGCCTGCGCTTCGGCGGCCGCGTCCTCCGTCGGCCCGGCCGTATCCGCACCTGCCTGGACGTCTGCAGCCGCGTTTGCACCGCTCACGCCCGCGCCCGCGGCGGCTGCGGAATCATCCGCCGGAAAGGCGGCGCCAAAGCCCGCGTTTGCCGCCACTTCTTCGTCTGTCAGCGCAAGGCTTGCCCCCGTGGGCGCCGCCGCTTTCAGCGGAAGCACCTCGCCGGAGGGCTTTTGCAGGATATACGCGCCCCTGGCCTCGTTTTTGTACACGAGCACCACGCCGTAGGATTTCTGTGTTTCGGTGCTCTGCGCAGGAATGAGCACCACCCATTTGTCTACCTTTTTATTTTTGACGCGGGAGAGGTCCAGCCCGCTTTCCTTGATCACTTCATTGAACGCCTTGAAGTTATCGTCCCACTTGCGCGGCACGGTGACGGTGCTCACCTCCGCGGTAGTGGGGTCCACTTCGACGCCATACCCCTGCAGGAACGTCGCCACGTCCTGCGCGCCGGTGATCTGCTGCGAAAGCGCGCCGCCCTGCGCGGCCGCATCCACTGCGTCGCCCTTGTTGCGCACCACGCCCACGGTAATGGCCGCGCCTGCCAGCACCACGCCGCAGACGGCCACCACAGCCAGTTTCCGCAGCCCGCCCTTGCGTAAAGTACATACAAACATTGCACGTTTCCCTCCTTACGATTTTCGGGGCGGTGTGCCGCCCCAACCCCTTCCGCGCGGCACGCGTTCCGGGCCGGCTGAACTGGTTTCTACTGAAATTCTATGAGGGGGAGCGTATGTTTAGCACAGACGTTTGCGGCGGACATGCCGTGAATTTTTCTATTGACAAAACCCGCGCGGACGGGGCATCATATATTCATAACAACAAACCGGAAGAAAGGGCTGCACGTATGGTACTGACAATAGACATCGGCAACACCAACATCGTTTTGGGCGGATACGAAAACGGGGCGCTGGGATTCTGCACCCGCATCTCCACGGACAAAAGCCTGGAGGCGGACCAGTACGCGCTGGAGCTGTCCGGCATCCTGAACCTTTACAAGGTGGCGGGGGAAAACATCGAAGGCGCCATCATTTCCAGCGTGGTGCCGCAGATCACCGACACAGTGGCGCGGGCGCTGCGCATGTTTGCGGGCGTGGAACCGCTGAAGCTCACGCAGGAGCTGCCCACAGGCGTAGGGGTGAACATCGACACACCCTCGGAGCTGGGGGCCGACCTGCTGGCCGGAGCCATCGCCGCAAAAGCGCTGTATCCGCTGCCGGCTATCGTCATCGACATGGGCACGGCCACAAAGATCACGGCCGTGGACGAGCAGGGCACGGTGCAGGGCGTGAGCATCATGCCGGGTGTTTTCATCAGCCTGGACGCGCTGGTGAACGGCACGAGCCTGCTGAAGGGCATCGCCACCAACGCGCCCGTGCGGGCCATCGGCAAAAACACCGTGGAAAGCATGCAGAGCGGCGTGGTATTCGGTGCGGCAAGCATGCTGGACGGCATGGTCGAGCGCTTCGAAGCCGAGCTCGGCCCCGCAAAAACGCTGGTGGCTACCGGCGGTGCGGCGGGCATTGTTGTGCCGCACTGCCGGCACAGCGTGCAATATGTGCCCACACTCATTCTGGACGGCCTTTATGCCGTGTACTGCCGCACACACGCGGCCCTGTAAAAAACGGGCGTAAAAAGCACGGGCGCGCCTTCTCCCTTTTGCGCCTCCCCCTGCATGCCCACAAAACAGAAAAGCCCCTCTGCGCGGCGCGCAGAGGGGCTTTTCCGGCGTTTTGTACCGGGGATACGTTTATTCTTCGTCCTTGCCGCCGCAGCAGCCTTCACAGCCTTCGCAGGCGTCGTCGTCCTCGCTGAAGTCGACCTCAAACTTCGTGCCGCAGTTGGGGCAGGCCAGATCGTCATTGGCCAGCATATCCTCATCCACGCACACAACCTCGCCGCACTGCGGGCAGGTGATCTCATACAGGCCCGCCTCGTACTCCTCGTCGTAGTCGTCCTCGTCTTCGTCCCCGCCGTCCTCGTCGAACAGGAAGTTTTCCACGTCCTCCAGGTCCTCGCTCATGGCGTCGACCTCATCGTACAGCGTATCCACATCCTCGTCGATGTTGGTGACCTCCTTGGCCATCTCCTCCAGCACATCCACAACAGCGGCAAGCAGCTTGCCCTCCTTGGTGGCAGTGTCAAATTCCATGCCCTCCATCATCCCTTTGATGTAGGCGACTTTTTCTTTCAGTTCCATGGGTCATACCCTCCTATGCTTTTATTCTTTCATCGCAATGCAATGAAAAGCGTCTTCAGGCGGCATCCGCCGCGTTCCGGCCCGGAGGCCGTTTTTTAGTATCAAACAGGCAAGGCCGTACCTTGCAGCCTTGCCTGTTTTTGCAAAAGTTATGCGCGCTCCATATACTCGCCGGTGCGGGTGTCGATGCGGATCATATCGCCCTCGTTGATGAACAGGGGCACACGGATCTCCGCGCCGGTCTCCAGCGTGGCGGGCTTGAGCGTGTTGGTGGCAGTGTTGCCCTTGAAGCCCGGGTCCGTCTTGGTGACCTCCAGGACCACAAAGTTCGGAGCCTCGACGCCGAACACCTTGCCCTTATAGCTCAGCACCTTGCAGACCTCGTTCTCCTTCACGAATTTGAAGGCGTCGCCCAGCTCGCTCTCATTGAGGGGGATCTGCTCGAACGTTTCATTGTCCATGAAGTAGTACAGGTCGCCGTCCTGATAGGAATACGTCATTTCGCGGCGCTCGATATACGCGGTGGGGAACTTGGCGGTGGGGTTGTAGGTGCGCTCCACCACAGAGCCCGAGATGACGTTGCGGATCTTGGTGCGCACGAAGGCCGCGCCCTTGCCCGGCTTTACATGCTGAAATTCAACGATCTGGAAGACGTTGCCGTCCTCTTCAAACGTGATGCCATTGCGGAAATCGCCAGCAGAAACCATAGAATGAATCCTCCAATATTATCCCGGCCGCCCCGGCCTTTGGCCGCCGGGCATACCAGTTCATTTTATCTATTCTGATTTTACACAATATGCGCCTGTTTTGCAAGGGTTTTCGGCCATTTTAAGCCATTTTCCCCCAAGACGGCCGCGCTTTCCCCGCCGGGCGGGCAGCTGCCCGCCCACGCGTCACAGCACGATCAGCTCCTTCGGGCTTTTTCCCACGATCTCGCAGCCGTCCGGCCGCACGAAGGTGGTGTCCTCAATGCGCACGCCGAATTTTCCCGGCAGGTAGATGCCCGGCTCGATGGTCATGACCATGCCGGACTGTATGATGTCGCTGCAGGTGGGGCTGTAACGGGGGTTTTCATGGATCTCGATGCCCACGGCGTGGCCCAGCCCGTGGCCGAAGCAGCCCTCGTAGCCCGCGCCGTAGATGATATCCCGGGCAACCTTGTCCACCTCGCAGCCTTTGTAGCCCGCTTTGGCGAATCCGCAGCAGGCGAGCTGCGCCTTCAAAACGGTATCATACACCTTTTTCTGCTCGTCGGACACATGGCCCACCGCCACCGTGCGCGTCATATCGGTGCAGTATCCGTCCACGTTCGCGCCGAAGTCCATGGTGACGAAGTCCCCCGCCTCGATGCGTTTGTCGCCGGGCACGCCGTGCGGCAGGCTCGTTTTTGCCCCCGAGACAAAGATCGTGTCGAACGCCAGCTTGCCCGCGCCGTGGCTCTTCATAAACACTTCCATCTCCAGCGCGGCGTCGATTTCCCGCACGCCGGGTTTGATGTAGCCCAGCATGTGCTCGAAGCAGGCGTCGGTGATGACCTGCGCGCGGCGGATGGCGTCGAATTCTTCCTCGGACTTGACGGCCCGGATGGCGTCGATGGCGTCAGAGAGCACAGCGCCGGTGTCCACCTCCACGCCCGGCAGCGCGGCGCGCACACGGTCCGCATAAGCCAGTGTGGCCTTGTTCTCCAGATACAGATGCTTAACGCCGTGCGCGGCCAGGATGTCCCGCACCTGCTCCAGTGCCTTTCCCTCTAAGATGACCTCGGCTTCCTTTACCGTCGCTTCGGCGATCTCGATGTAGCGGGAATCGATGATGAAGTAGGTTTTATCCGGCAAAATGAGCACGGTGCCCGCGTCCCCGGAGTCAAAGCCCAGAAAATAAAAGCGGTTCACATCCGTGGAGACAAGCGCCGCTTCAAAGCCCCCGGGCATGGCGGCAAGCAGTTTATCGGTACGTTGTTTCATATCGGTCCAACCTTCTTATTCCAGTATTGGCGGCCGGGACGCTTCTATGCGTCCGGTGGTTTGCAGTCTTCCTCTTTTCCGTGGACACGCCCGCCTTTTTTATAATACCGCGCCAGCACGGGTTTTTCAAGCGCGCGTTTCAAGCGTATGGTCGCTTTGGTGTCCTGCCGCATGGGCTGCACCAGCAGAACCGGGATGCCGTACAGGTTCGCGCCCAGCGCGTCTGTAAAGATCTGGTCGCCCACCAGCGCCACCTCGCGGCGGGATACGCCCATGGCCCGGCGCGCCCGGCGCAGGCCAAACGGCGACGGCTTACAGCAGAACGCCTGATACTCCAGCCCCACGCGCTTTGCAAAGGGAGCCACGCGGCCGGGCATATTGTTGGAGGCGATGGTGAGCTTCACGCCTGCGGCGCGCATGGTATCCAGCCACGCGGCCACGTCCGGCGGCAGCTCCTGGCTGCCGTGGGCCGTGAGCGTGTTGTCCACGTCCAGAATGAGCGCGCGAAGCCCCCGCGCGCCCAAAAACTCCGGCGTGATGCAGGTGATGCGCTCAAAAACGATCGTCGGTGTAAACAGGGGCATTTTCGGTTCCTCACTTTATCAGTTGTGCTCCGTGCGGACGTGCATGTCCGGCGGGCACGGCAGCCGCCGGGCCGCCTTTTCCCCCGCCCTCTTTTGGTGCAAAAAAAGCGGGCCGTAAAGGCCCGCCTGTTCGCTTACTTGCCGCGTGTCCGCTATTCTTATTTGAACTTGCGCTTGCGGGCAGCTTCGGACTTCTTCTTGCGCCTGACAGAAGGCTTTTCGTAAGCCTCGCGTTTACGCACTTCAGCAAGCACACCGGAGCGTGCGCAGGAACGTTTGAAACGACGCAGCGCGCTGTCCAGCGATTCATTGTCTTTCACTCTGATTTCCGACATCTTTGTCCCTCCCTTAAACCTGAGGTAGGCGCCGGCCCCCCTCTATGCGGGAAACTGACTATATTTGATTATACAATGCAGACGGCTCGTCTGTCAACAGATAATTGTGAACATCTTTCCTACCTTACAGCAATATTTACAAGTTTGCCCGGCACGTAGATCTCCTTGCAGATGGTTTTGCCCTCCAGCGCTTTCGCAACATTGGGCTCCGCCTTTGCGGCGGCAATGGCGTCCTCTTTGGCCGCGCCCGTGGCCACCGTCAGCTTGGCGCGCAGCTTGCCGTTCACCTGCACGGCGATCTCCACCGTGTCCTCCACGCATTTCGCCTCGTCGAATTCCGGCCACTTCGCGTGGGCAAGCTGCCCCTCGTAGCCGCACTGCTGCCAAAGCTCCTCGGTGATGTGCGGGGCAAACGGGTTCAGCAGCGTCAGCAGCGTTTTGAACTCGCCGCGGGTAATGGATTTTTTGTCATAGATCTCGTTGAGCAGGCTCATCATGGCGGCGATGGCGGTGTTCATTTTGAGCACCTCGATATCCTCCGTCACCTTCTTGATGGTGCGGTGCATCGCGCCTTCCAATTCCGCCGAATAGCCGTCGCCGTCCACAAGAATATCCGCCAGGCTCCACACGCGCTCCAAAAAGCGGCGGCAGCCCTTGATGGACGCGGTGTTCCACGGCGCGCTCTTTTCAAAATCGCCGATGAACATCTCATACAGGCGCATGGTGTCCGCGCCGTAGTCCCGCACGATATCGTCCGGGTTCACCACGTTGCCGCGGCTCTTGGACATCTTCTCGCCGTTTTCGCCCAGGATCATGCCGTGGCTGGTGCGCTTCTGGTACGGCTCCCTGGTGGGCACCACGCCGATGTCGTACAGGAACTTGTGCCAGAACCGGCTGTACAGCAGATGCAGCGTGGTGTGCTCCATGCCGCCGTTGTACCAGTCCACAGGGCTCCAGTATTCCAGCGCCTCCCTGCTGGCCAGCGCGTCGTTGTTGTGCGGGTCCATATAGCGCAGGAAGTACCAGGACGAGCCCGCCCACTGGGGCATGGTGTCCGTCTCCCGTTTGGCGGGGCCGCCGCAGCACGGGCAGGTGGTGTTCACCCATTCGGTATGGCGTGCCAGCGGGCTTTCGCCGTCGCCGGTGGGCTCAAAATCCTTGATCTCCGGCAGCACCAGCGGCAGCTCGCTCTCAGGCAGAGGCACCCAGCCGCATTTTTCGCAATTCACCATAGGGATCGGCTCGCCCCAATAGCGCTGGCGGCTGAACACCCAATCCCGCAGCTTGAAGTTTGTCTTGGGCGTGCCCAGGCCCTTTTCGGCCAGCCATTCGGTGATGGCCTTTTTCGCCTCGTCCACGCTCATGCCGTCCAAAAAGCCGCTGTTCACCATCACGCCCGTGGCACAATCGGTGAAAGCCTCCTTCGTCACATCGCCGCCCTTGACGACCTCGACGATGGGCAGATCGAATTTTTTCGCGAAATCATAGTCGCGCTCGTCGTGGGCGGGCACGGCCATGATGGCGCCCGTGCCGTAGCTGATGAGCACATAGTCGGAGATGAAGATGGGGATCTCTTTGCCGTTCACGGGGTTCACGGCGCGCACGCCCTCCAGCCTTACGCCTGTTTTGTCCTTTGCAAGCTCGGTGCGCTCGAAGTCGCTCTTCTTCGCAGCGGCCTCCTGGTATTCCCGCACGGCGTCCAGGTTGGTGATCTTGTCCGCCCATTTTTCAATGCAGGGATGCTCGGGCGAGATGACCATATAAGTCGCGCCAAACAGCGTGTCCGGGCGGGTGGTGTAGATGAGCAGCTCGTCGCCCGCCGTGGTGGAGAACTTTACCTCCGCGCCGTGGCTGCGGCCGATCCAGTTCTTCTGCTGCGTCACCACGCGGTCGATGAAGTCCAGGTCCTCCAGATCATCGATGAGCCGGTCCGCGTAAGCGGTGATCTTCAGCATCCACTGGCTTTTGACGCGGTGCACCACCTCGCCGCCGCAGCGTTCGCACACACCGCCCACAACTTCCTCGTTGGCCAGCACCACCTTGCAGGAGGTACACCAGTTGACGCTCATCTCTTTTTTGTAGGCAAGGCCCTTTTTATACAGCTGCAGAAAGATCCACTGGGTCCATTTGTAATAGCTGGGGTCCGTGGTGTTGATCTCCCGCGTCCAGTCGAAGGAAAGGCCCAGGCTCTTGAGCTGGCTTTTGAAGCGCGCCACGTTGTTTGCCGTCACCACCTCGGGGTGGATGTGGTTTTTCATGGCGTAGTTTTCCGTGGGCAGGCCGAAGGCGTCCCAGCCCATGGGATACAGCACGTTATAGCCGCACAGGCGCTTCTTGCGCGCCACGATGTCCAGCGCGGTGTAGCTGCGCGGATGGCCCACGTGCAGGCCCTGGCCGGAGGGGTACGGGAACTCCACCAGCGCATAGTACTTGGGCAGCGAAAAATCCTGCTTGGCCGCAAAGGTATTCTCCGCATCCCAAATGTCCTGCCACTTTTTCTCGATCGCTTTGTAATCGTACTTCATTTTATATGTCACATCCAAAAAAGATTTGCAGATTCCGGGCGGCGCGCCGCCTTATTCCTCGATGAAATCCATGGGCACGTCTTCGCCGTCGGCCCACAAATGGTCCAGATCGTAATAGTCCCGCGCGTCGGGGCTGAACACATGGACGATGACGTTGGCATAATCCAGGATAAACCAGTTCTGGGTGTTGAAGCCCTCTGTACGGATGGGCGCGACACCCTTTTCCTTGAACTGGAACTCCACCTCCTCGGCCAGGCTTTTCACATGGGTGGAGGACGTGCCGCTGGCGATGACGAAATAATCCGCCAGCACCGTCAGGTCGCGCACCTTCAGCACCTTGACGCGGGTAGCCTTCTTGCTGTCGAGCAGCTTGGCGATCTGCATCGCCAGTTCTTTTGATTCCATGAACACTCTCCTGTTTCAAATAGGGTAAAAACGTTCTTTCTTCCACTATTATGCCGCGGGCTGCTGCACGGATGCAGCGTTTGCCTGCTGGGCGGCCTGCTGGGCGTCTGCGGGCGCGTTTGCATCGCTGCCGCCCACGGCGTCCACCTCGCCCATGCGGCGCACCTCCGCGCCGATAACCTCGCTGCGTGTGCCCCAGTCCGGCGTGCCGATCTGCTGTGCCGCCAGCGGGTCGTCCGCCGGGCGGAAATATTCGTTCAGAAATTCAGCGGTCTCCGCCTTGGCGCACACCATCACGTCCTGGCCGTTGTACAGCTCGCCGCGGGCCACGGGCAGGCGGCCGATGATGATGTTTTCGCTGGGGATGCTCAGCACGCTCATGCCCAGCTGAACGAGCTCCATAAAATTGAGGCTGGTGTTGATGTATTTCTGCACCACGGGCGTCAGCTTGATGATATCGCCCACCGTGGCCGTCCGAACGCGGCGGAACAGCGCCGAGTAGAAATACTGCTGGTTGGCCAGGCGGTCGATGTCGCCGCGCGGCGTGGCCGAGGTGTCCTTGCGCTGGCGCAGGAAAAATTCGCACTCCGCGCCCATCAAAACGCGCCAGCCCTGTTCCAGCCGGCTGCCGTCATATTCCATAGTCACGGGCACATACACCTCGATGCCGCCGAACACGTCCACGATCTCCCGCAGGGAGTCCATATCAATGGTGACATAATCATCAATGGGCAGGCCGAACACCTTTGTGATGTACTGGGCCAATGTATTGACGCGGTTTTCCTTATCGGCCGAATTGGCGAAAATGCCGTTGATCTTGCCCGCCGAGCCGCCGATCTCGCCCACCAGCGTGTCGCGGGGGATCTGCAGCATGGTCATCGTATGGTCCGAACCATTCACCCGTACATACAGGATCATATCCGTCTGGCCGATGGGGTCGCGTTTGACGGCGTCCTCGGTGCTGTAATCGATGCCCAGCACAAGGATGTTCATGGTGCCGGACAGCTCGTCGGGCACCAATGCGTCCGCACCGCTCTCCGGCGGCGCCAGGCTGCCCATCTCACCGGTGTTGAAGATACTGCCCACATACCAGTATATCCCGCCGAAAGCAAGGCCCAGCACCAGCACGATGCACAAAAGCACCTTGGCGGCGGTTTTGCCCGTGTTTTTCTTTCTGCGCCTGCGCGCGGAGGTTCCATATCCCGGCGCGGAGGAATGCCCCGCCGCACCGTTTCTGCCGCCCTGGGCGGGCCTGCGCGCC
>NZ_JAFOIN010000074.1:0-39350 GCF_017421385.1 Ruthenibacterium sp.
ATCACCAGCCAGAACCACGGCTACGCGGTGGTCTCCGAGGCAGTGAGCCACGGCCGCGTGAGTTTCGTCAACGCGAATGACGGCACCTGCGAGGGCATCGACTATCCGCAGCTCCGGGCGTTCTCCATCCAGTTCCATCCGGAGGCGTGTTCCGGCCCCCGCGACACCATGTTCCTGTTTGACCGCTTTGTCAACATGATGGAGGAGGATCGCCATGCCGCTGAATAAAGACATCAAGAAAGTGCTCATGATCGGCTCCGGCCCCATCGTCATCGGCCAGGCCGCCGAGTTCGACTATGCCGGCGCCCAGGCCTGCCGCGTGCTCAAGAAGGCCGGCGTCAACGTGGTACTGGTCAACTCCAACCCCGCCACCATTATGACGGACCCGGACATCGCGGACCGCGTGTATGTGGAGCCGATGACCCTGACGGTGCTGAGGCGCATCATTGAAAAGGAAAATCCGGATTCCATCCTGCCGAACCTGGGCGGCCAGACGGGCCTGAATCTGGCCATGGAGCTGGCCCGCAGCGGTTATCTGGAGCAGGCCGGCGTGCGCCTGCTGGGCGCGAAGCCCGACACCATCGACCGCGCCGAGGACCGCCAGCTCTTCAAGGACACCATGGAGAAGCTGGGCGAGCCGGTTATCCCTTCCAAGGTGGTGGAGAGCCTGTCCGACGCGCTTGCGTTCGCGGGCGAGATCGGTTACCCGGTCATCGTGCGCCCGGCGTTCACCATGGGCGGCACGGGCGGCGGCATCTGTGAGACCGTGGAGGAGCTGCACGAGATCGGCACCAACGGTCTGCGCCTTTCGCCCATCCATCAGGTGCTCATTGAAAAATGCATCTCCGGCTGGAAGGAGATTGAATACGAGGTCATGCGCGACGGAAAGGGCAACGTCATTACCGTCTGCAATATGGAAAACTTTGACCCCGTGGGCGTTCACACCGGCGATTCCATCGTCGTGGCGCCCAGCCAGACGCTCTCCGACAAGGAATACCAGATGCTGCGCACCTCGGCGCTGAATATCATCACCGAGCTTGGCATTGAGGGCGGCTGCAACTGTCAGTTTGCCTTAAAGCCAGACAGCTTCGAATACGCCGTCATCGAGGTGAACCCCCGCGTGTCCCGTTCCTCGGCGCTGGCCAGCAAGGCTACGGGCTATCCCATCGCCAAGGTGGCCGCGAAGATTGCTATCGGCTATTCGCTGGACGAGATCACCAACGACGTCACGGGGCAGACCTGCGCCTGCTTCGAGCCCGCGCTGGATTACTGTGTGGTCAAGTTCCCGAAATGGCCGTTCGACAAATTCGTATACGCCAAGAAATCCCTGGGCACGCAGATGATGGCCACGGGCGAGGTGATGGCCATTGCCAACAGCTTCGAACACGCCTTCATGAAAGCGGTGCAGAGCATCGAGCTGGGGCTGGAAACGCCCACGCTGGAAACGCTGTCTGCGCTGACGGACGAAGAAGTGGTGGAAAAACTGCATGTGTGCGATTCCGACCGCTCTTTTGTTGTGTACGAGGCCATCAAGCGCGGCGTGCCGTTTGAGACGATTTACAATATCACTAAAATTGACCCGTGGTTTTTGGCAAAGCTGCAAGGGTTGGCCGAAACAGAGCTTGCGCTGGCCGGGCTGCGAGGCGGCATACTGACGGAAGAGCTGTACCGCACCGCAAAAATGCAGGGCTTCCTGGACAAGACCGTGCTGCGTCTGACGGGACTGGATGCGCTGCTCTGTGAAAAGCTGCGCGCGTCCTATAAGATGGTGGACACCTGCGCGGCCGAGTTCAGTGCGAAAACGCCGTATTTCTATTCCACTTTTGACGAGGAGAACGAAGCGGCGCAGTTTATCGCGGAACACCCCTCCGACAGGAAAAAGGTGCTGGTGTTCGGCAGCGGCCCCATCCGCATCGGGCAGGGCATCGAGTTCGATTATTGCAGCGTGCACTGCACATGGGTGCTGAAAAGCCACGGCTGCGAGGCTGTCATCGTCAACAACAACCCCGAGACCGTCTCCACGGACTTCGATACCGGCGACCGTTTGTATTTCGACCCGCTCACGGAAGAAAGCGTGGAGCATATCATCGCCACGGAAAAGCCATGGGCCTGTGTGGTGCAGTTCGGCGGCCAGACGGCCATCAAGCTGACAAAACACCTGACAAAGCTGGGTGTGAAGATTCTGGGCACCAGTGCGGACGCCATCGACGAGGCGGAGGACCGGGAGCGTTTCGACGCGCTGCTGGAAAAGTGCGGCATTCCGCGCCCGCAGGGCCACACGGTGTTCACCTGTGATGAGGCACTGGCCGCCGGCGCACAGCTGGGCTACCCGGTGCTGCTGCGTCCGTCCTACGTGCTGGGCGGACAGAATATGATCATCGCCTACAATGAGAACGATGTGAGGGAATACATGGCCATCATCACCAGCCATGTGGATATGTCGAACCCGGTGCTGGTGGACAAATACCTGATGGGCACCGAGTGCGAGGTGGACGCCATCTGCGACGGCGAGGACTTCCTCATTCCGGGTATGATGGAACACATCGAGCGTGCGGGCATCCATTCGGGCGACTCCATCTCGGTGTATCCGCCGCAGAACCTCAAGCAGAAGATCAAGGGCACCATTGTGGATTATACGGGCCGTCTGGCCCGCGCGCTGAACGTGGTGGGCCTGATGAATATCCAGTTCGTGGTATACAACAACGAGGTGTTCATCATTGAGGTGAACCCCCGTTCCAGCCGCACGGTGCCGTACATCAGCAAGGTGACGGGCGTGCCCATGGTGGAGCTGGCCGTGCGCTGTATGCTGGGCGAAAAGCTGCGGGACATGGGCTATGGCACGGGCCTGTATCCCACGGGCGATTACTGCGCCGTAAAGGTACCGGTGTTCAGCTTCGAAAAGCTGCACGATGTGGACACCCAGCTGGGGCCGGAAATGAAATCCACCGGCGAGGTGCTGGGCATCGACAAAACCTTTGAGGACGCGCTGCTCAAGGGCCTTGTGGGCGCGGGCTACAGCCTGCGGCAGCCCACGCCGGGCAAATGCGTTATCCTGACGGTAAAGGACGCGGACAAGCGCGAGCTGGTGGACATCGCCTGGCAGCTCAAGGACATGGGGTACAAGCTGTACGGCACGTCCGGCACGGCGTACTATCTGGGCCAGAACATGGTGGCCTGCAACGAGGTGCGCAAGCTCAGCGAGGCGCGGCCCAATATCATGGACCTGTTTGAAAGCGGGCTGGTGGACTATGTGATCTCCACGTCGTCCAAGGGGCGCATCCCCTCCCATGACAGCGTAAAGATGCGCCGCAAGGCCGTGGAGCTTTCCATCCCGTGCCTGACGGCCATCGACACGGCGCGGGTGCTGGTGAAATGCCTGCGCAGCGGCAAAACGCTGGCGGATGTGGACCTGGTGGATATTTCGACCATTTGAAAAAGAAAAAGGACCCGCGTCAGCGGGTCCTTTTTCTGTGTTTTATAAAACTGCACCGAAAACAGGCTGCTCAAAATGGGCAAGTATTTCATTGACATCGTGCAGGTCATAAATCGGATGTTCAATACGGAACAAAATGATAATATCTCGAACCATGCTCTGGGAAAGGGCGTGCCCGGCGGAAGCAAGCATTTCTTCAGTTTGCTCTTTGGATAAATGAAGCGCCAATGATAATGCCAGCGCTGTTTGCTTGGAAGGATGATAATTCGGGTTGGAACGGATTTTGGAGAACAGACGGCGGTCGATACCGGCGCGGCGGTAAACATCCGTATCGGCAAGTTCCATATTGTCGATATACCCGAACAGAAGGGTGTGGAAACTGGGTTTCAGCTCGTTGGCGACAAACTGTTCCAGTTTCCGTCCCTCGTCCGCTTCGCGATTGTTAAGAAGACCGAGGATGTCGTCAAAATATGAAGTGTTATCATCTTCTTCGCAGTTTGGACAGGCCAGAGGCATTGATGGGGCTGCACCTCTAAAGACAGGGGCCTTTGGAACAATTTCGGACTGCGGGTCATTTTCCAGCAGCCCTTTTTGCCTCAACAGTTCTTCTAGCTCGGATAGGAGCTGGGGGTGCAGCATATGGATTCCTCCAATTTGTCGCCGTAGCAGCGACCAAATTTTTTTATGGGAAGCTAAAATAAAAACAGAAAGCTGTTTGGGGGAGATACATGGCAATGAGTAGAGAAATTATTTTTTTGCTTGACAGGAGCAGCAACATGGCAGGAAAAGAAGCAGAAGTTATCACGGAATATAATGCATTTCTTTTACAGAATGGGCGGGGAGATTACAATGTTACGACAGTATTGTTTGACGACCAATATGTACTGTTGTATTATTGCCTTCCCATCGGTTATGCACAGCTTTATCCCGAGCAGTATTACGTGCGGGGTGCTTGTGCGTTGTACGATGCGATTGGCCGCACAATAACAACCGTCAATGCCTGCCATGCGCAGCTTACAGAGAGCAAGCGCCCCAAGACCTATCTGTTCATCAGGACGAATGGAGGGGACAATGCCAGCCTGACCTATACGAAAAAAATGATTTGGGAGATGCTGGAGCGGCAGCAGCAGAAGTGTGGATGGGAGATATTTTTCGTTGGCTGCGATGTACAGACGGCGTTGGCGGCGGCACCCACACACAAAGGCATCAACGGTGCGGAGGACAGCCAGGATGATGATTACTTTGATATACTGCGAAGGCTGCTGGAAAGAAGAAATTTTTCGAAGGAGGAATAATTTCAGTATACAAGAAATATAAAAAATTTCAATATGAGACCCGTCGCGTTGATACGCGCGGGTTTCTTTTTTCAACAGGATATGATATACTAAATTTTGTATGAAAAAGAACGGAATTGAAAATATGTGTTGCAGGAGCGAAGCATGAATTACAGCGAACTGAACGTGCCCGAGCAGATCCACAAGGCTGTGGAGCGCATGGGCTTTACCGAAATGACCGAAGTACAGGAAAAGGCGATCCCCCCTATGATGGAGGGCAAGGACATCATCGCCAAAGCGCCCACGGGCACGGGTAAAACCTGCGCTTTCGGCATCCCGCTCATTCTCGGGCTGGACCAAAGCCGGAATTACCCGCAGGCCGTCGTCATGGCGCCCACGCGGGAGCTGGCGCAGCAGATCACCGAAGACCTGCAGGACCTGGCGCATTTTTATCCGGACATCCGCGTCGTCACCGTCTATGGCGGCGCGAATATTCAAAAGCAGATCGAAAAGCTGAAAAAGGGCGCGCAGATCGTCGTGGCCACACCCGGCCGCCTGCAGGACCACATGAACCGCCGCACCGTGGACCTTTCCCACGTTACCACCGTGGTGCTGGACGAGGCCGACGAGATGCTCAACATGGGCTTTTACAAGGATGTGCGCAAAATTCTGGACCAAATCAAATCCCGCCAGCGTTTGGCAATGTTCAGCGCCACCATCAGCCGCGAGGTGATGGACATCGGCTGGCTGTATCAGCGGGACGCCGAAGAAATCACCGTGCAGCCTGTGGAGGATTCCGCGCCCAGGATCGACCAGTACCTGGTACTGACGACAGGCCGCAACAAGCTGGCGGACATGGCGGAGATCATCGTACAGAAGGGTTACAAGCGCGTGATGGTGTTCTGCAACCAGAAATACACCACCGCTATGCTGGCGAACCAGATGGCCCGGCTGAATTTTGTGGTGGACTGCCTGCACGGAGACCTTTCCCAGGCGGAACGCAACAAAATTATGGGCGAATTCAAAGCGGGCAATATCGCTGTGCTGGTGGCGACAGACGTGGCCGCCCGCGGCATCGACGTGTCCGAGGTGGACGCCGTGTTTAACTACGATGTGCCGGACTCCAACGAATATTACACGCACCGCATCGGCCGCACAGGGCGCGCGAAGCATACGGGCGAGGCCTATGTGCTGTACACGAAGGAAGAGCACAAGCGCGTGCGTGACATGCTGCGCTACACCCGCAACACCGCCACACCCATTGCTTTCGATGAGAACCGCAGCATCATCCCGGGCACGTTTTAAGCCCGGAAAACAGATTATAAAAGCCGCCCCATATCTCATGGGACGGCTCTTATTTTACTGAAAACAATGCGCTGATCTCTACTTCAAGACTTCGGGCGAGCGCATAAACCTCTTTGTCAGAAACCGAACGGGTCTGGCCCTCCAACTTTGATAAACTGGAATAGCTGATATCAGCACCAAAGGTCTGCATTTTAGCCATCAACGCTTTTTGTGTAATACCCTGTTCAAGGCGGAGCCGGGTGACGGTCGCGCCGACAATATTTTTATCACCCAGTGGTGCCACACGTTCCCGCATCTGCCGCTCTCTTTTTTTGATTCTTTAACAGAATTATAAGGAGAAAACAACTCGATATAATTCCAAAAAAGAATGATGCTGAAATAAAAAGAAACGGAGTGAAAACGATGGAGCGGCCAATGGATGCGTTGGGGAGGATCGTACTGCCTGCAGGTTATCGCAAACAAAAAATCTTCAAGCGGGAGATGTTCTCTGCGTAGATGAGCAAGAGGGAAAACGGATGATTTATCCCAGAAAAGCGCGGTGCGCACTATGTGGTGGAAAAAAAGAGCTTCTTTCCCATGGGAGACATACTTTATGTGAAGCCTGTTGGAAAGAACTGCATACATAATTGTATATCTGCCCCAAAATTGACAAAAGGCGCTGCCGCTTGCGCGGCAACGCCCTTTGCCAGTATAGGAGAATAAGGAAAAGGTTCCGTGCCCCGTACCGGACGGAACCGGTACGGGTTCAGTTTACGCCGAACAGAAGCTCTGCGTAAGTGGGGAAGGGCCAGTAGTCTTTCCCCGTGGCAAGCTCCAGCGCATCAGCCACCGCGCGCAGCTCGGCCATCTTCGGCAGCACCCTGTCTTTGTAGCAGGCGGCCTCCTGCAGGCTGTCGCCGCGGGAAGCGCCGTCCACGGCGGCCTGCAGCTCGTCGATTTTTTCCACCAGCATGTCGGCCCCGGCTGAGAGCTTGGCCAGCAGCGTTTCCTCAGCGCGGGTGGAAAGGGCGGAGGACAGTGCCTTTTTGCTGCAGGCGGTATCGGCAAGGTCGCCCATGTAGGCGGCTACCGCCGGGACGATCTGTTTTTTGGCCATATCCAGCATGGTCAGCGCTTCAATGTGCAGCGCTTTGGTGTAGTTTTCCAGGCTCACTTCATAACGGGCGCGCACCTCAGCCTCGCTGAAAATGCCGAATTCCTCAAACAGTTCGATATTTTTTCGTTCCAACACACAGGGCAGCGCGTCTACGGTGGATTTCAGGTTGCACAGGCCGCGCTTTTCCGCCTCTTGTTCCCATTCACGGCTGTAACCGTTGCCGTTGAAGATGATGCGCTTGTGGTCGCGGATGGTGCGCTTCACCAGTTTGATAACGGCGGTGTCGAAATCCTCCGCATTCTCCAGCTCGTCGGCATAGCCTTTCAGCTCTTTGGCAACTGCGGTGTTCAGCACGATGTTTGCGTCAGCGATGCTCATGGCGCTTCCCGGCATGCGGAATTCGAATTTATTGCCGGTGAACGCGAACGGAGAGGTGCGGTTGCGGTCGGTCGTATCCTTGGAGAACGTGGGCAGGATATCCACACCCAGCTCCATGCGCGTTTTGGCCGGGGCAATGTAGTCCGCGCCGGAGGCGATGGATTCAATGATGGCTTCCAGCTCCTCGCCCACAAAAATAGAGATGATGGCCGGCGGCGCTTCATTGGCGCCCAGACGATGGTCGTTGCCCGCGGAGGCGACGGTCACACGGAGCAGGTCCTGATACTGGTCCACAGCCTTGATTACGGCCGCGAGGAACAGCAGGAACTGCAGGTTTTCCATGGGCGTTTTGCCTGGGTCCAGCAGATTTTCCGTGGGTGTGGAGATGCTCCAGTTGTTGTGCTTGCCGCTGCCGTTCACGCCGTCGAAGGGCTTTTCATGCAATAAGCAGGCCATGCCGTGGCGTGTGGCAACGCGCTTCATCATCTCCATAGTGAGCTGATTGTGATCCACGGCGATATTGGTGGTCGAGAAAATGGGCGCCAGCTCATGCTGGGCGGGGGCCACCTCATTGTGCTTCGTTTTGGCTGCGACGCCCAGCTTCCACAGTTCGTCGTCCAGCTCCTTCATATAGCCTGAAACACGGGGCTTGATGACACCGAAGTAGTGGTCGTCCAGCTCCTGCCCCTTGGGAGGCATCGCGCCGAACAGTGTGCGGCCGCACAGGCGCAGATCCTCGCGCTGGAGGTACTGCCCCCTGTCCACAAGGAAATACTCCTGCTCCGGCCCTACGGTGGTGGAGACCTGAGGCACCGTTTTGCCGAACAGCTTTAAGATGCGGCAGGCCTGCGTGCTGATGGCGGACATGCTGCGCAGCAGCGGCGTCTTTTCGTCCAGCACCTCGCCGGAATAGCTGCAGAACGCGGTGGGGATGCACAGCACCTCGTCCTTGACAAAGGCGTAGGAGGTGGGGTCCCAGGCGGTGTAGCCGCGGGCCTCGGCCGTAGCGCGCAGGCCGCCGGAAGGGAAGCTGGACGCATCCGGCTCGCCCTTCACAAGCTCCTTGCCGGAAAACTCCATAATAACGCGGCCGTCTTTGGTGGGGCTGATGAAGCTGTCGTGCTTTTCACTGGTCACGCCCGTCAGCGGCTGGAACCAGTGGGTATAGTGCGTGGCGCCGTGCTCAATGGCCCAGTCCTTCATGGCGTTGGCCACCACGTTGGCTACTTCCACGTCCAGCGGCGCACCGCGCCGGATCGTCTCATGCAAAGATTTATAAGTCGCGCTCGGCAGGCGCTCTTTCATCACGTGGTCGTTGAATACCATGCTGCCGAAAATTTCCGTAGTCGTCGCTGCCATACTCCCTTACTCCTTTTCTCCGGTGTATTTTGTATACTTTCCCTGCGGACAGCCTCTGCCTGCCTGAATGCAGACAAAAAAGGCGCTGTGGACAAAACCGTCCACAGCGCCTTTGCTGTTCTATGGCCCAAATCATACACCTCCGGGCGGCGGCTGTCAACGCTTTTTTCGAAATTTCTGTCCGCACCGGACATTTCTGTTGCTTTTTACCATCGCGTCCGCCGTTCAAAAACAGCTTTTGTGAAAACAGACAAAGTCGTACGCGGCACGTTGACATTCTGCATAAAGTTTAATATGATAAAAATGAACAAAGACGTTCGCCAAGGGGCTGGTGCCCCCTGGCGGGCGTTTTTTGTTTTTCCGGCGGCTGCGCCGCGCGGAAAAGCACGGAGGGGTGCTTTGAATAGGAGAACCGCGGGGCGGTACGGACCGCCCCGCGGGGAAACGGGAAAGGGAATGGTGTTTATGCTGAAAGAAGGAGAGGTACGCATCCCGTCGGGCTGCGCCATATCGGGCGTGTTCCACAAGGACGGCCGCCGCGAAAACGGCAGCGGCATCGTGGCCGGCATCGCGGCCATGCACGAGCGCTCCAACGGCCTGGGCGGCGGGTTTGCCGGGTACGGCATCTACCCGGAATACCGGGAGCTGTATGCATTCCATGTGTTCTACGACACCGTAGACGCCCAGCACGCGGCCGAGGCGAGGCTGCTGCGGGACTTCGATGTGGAAAGCAGCGGCACGCTGCCCACGCGCCCCATTGCGGCCATCCGGGACGCGCCCAGCCTTATGCGCTATTTTGCCGCGCCCAAGCCTCAGACGCTGCTGGACTCCAAGCTGGACGAACGGGAGTTCGTGGTGCGGTTCGTCACGCGGGTAAACCGGGAGATCGGCGGCGCATATGTGTTTTCCTGCGGCAAAAATATGGGCGTATTCAAGGCCGTGGGTTACCCGGAGGACGTGGGGGAATTTTACCGTCTGGAGGAATACGAGGGCTACGCATGGACGGCCCACGGCCGTTACCCTACCAATACGCCGGGCTGGTGGGGAGGTGCGCATCCGTTTTCCATTCTGGATTATTCCGTGGTGCACAACGGCGAGATCTCCAGCTATGACGCAAACCGCCGCTTTATCGAGATGTACGGATATAATTGCAGCTTGCTCACGGATACCGAGGTGATTACCTATATCATTGATTTCCTGGTACGGCGCAAGGGCCTGACGCTGGAAGAAGCGGCCGGCGTTATCGCCGCACCGTTCTGGAGCACCATCGAACAGATGCCCGAAGCGCAGCGGGAACGGCTGGCCTACCTGCGGGAGACCTTCGCGTCCCTGCTCATCACAGGACCATTCTCCATCCTGCTGGGCTTCACGGGCGGCATGATGGCGTTGAACGACCGCCTCAAGCTGCGCAGCATGGTGTGCGCTGAAAAGGGCGAGGCTGTGTATTTTGCCAGCGAGGAGTGCGCCATCCGCGTGATGGAGCCGGACGTTGAAACGCTTTGGGCGCCCCGGGGCGGCCAGGCCGTTGTTGTGCGCCTGAACGACGGCGTGACAGTGTAGGAAAGGGGAGAATGGGAAAATGTACGCGGATTTTATCTATCCGGAGTACGAGGTGGTGCGCAACTACCAACGCTGCATCGCATGCCGTGCATGTGAGCGCCAGTGCGCCAACGAGGTGCACCGCTATGACGCCGATGAACAAATGATGACGGCGGACGACGCGAAATGCGTCAACTGCCACAGGTGCGTGAGCCTGTGTCCCACCCGGGCGCTGAAGATCGTGCGCACCGACCACACGTTCAAGGAG
The DNA here is from genome assembly GCF_017421385.1 of Ruthenibacterium sp. Classification (NCBI taxonomy): domain Bacteria; kingdom Bacillati; phylum Bacillota; class Clostridia; order Eubacteriales; family Oscillospiraceae; genus Ruthenibacterium; species Ruthenibacterium sp. Next base: position 10,653 of record NZ_JAFOIN010000074.1, read on the forward strand.
AACGCAAACTGGACGAAGGACAATATCCAAAACGTATACCGCCAGGCGGCCACGGGCGGCGTGCTGCTTTCCAGCATGGGCAACCCGGAACCGCTGCCCGGCTACTGGGACCGTATCCTCATCAATGCCTCCCAGGTGACGAACCCGCCCATCGACCCGCTGCGCGAACCCATGGAGACGCGGGTTTTCCTGGGCAAAAAGGATATGGAGATCCGGCGGGATGAAAACGGTGCCATCGTACCGAAAAAAACGCCTCATATCGAGCTGGCCGTGCCGATCATGTTCAGCGCCATGAGCTATGGGTCCATCAGCTACAATGCCCATGAATCTCTGGCGCGGGCGGCCACGGAGCTGGGTGTGTGCTACAACACCGGCGAGGGCGGCCTGCATGAGGATTTTTACCGTTACGGCCCCAACACCATCGTGCAGGTGGCGTCCGGCAGGTTCGGCGTACACAGCGAATACCTGAACGCAGGCGCGGCTGTGGAGATCAAGATGGGGCAGGGGGCAAAGCCGGGCATCGGCGGGCATCTGCCCGGCGCGAAGATCGTGGGCGACGTGGCCCGCACGCGCATGGTGCCCGAGGGCGCGGACGCCATCAGCCCCGCGCCGCACCACGACATCTATTCCATCGAGGACCTGCGCCAGCTCGTCAACAGCCTGAAGGAAGCCACCCATTATGAAAAGCCCATCATTGTGAAAATAGCCGCCGTACACAATGTGGCGGCCATCGCCTCGGGCATTGCGCGCTCGGGCGCGGACATCATTGCCATCGACGGCTTCCGGGGCGGCACGGGCGCGGCGCCCACCCGCATCCGGGATAATGTGGGCATCCCCATCGAGCTTGCGCTGGCGGCTGTGGATTCCCGCCTGCGGGCGGAGGGCATCCGCGGAGATGTGAGCCTGGTGGTGGGCGGCTCCATCCGCTCATCGGCGGACGTTGTCAAAGCCGTGGCGCTGGGAGCGGATGCGGTATATATCGCTACCAGCGCACTGCTGGCATTGGGGTGCCACCTGTGCCGGACCTGCCAGTTGGGCCGCTGCAACTGGGGCATCGCCACCCAGAGGCCGGACCTTGTCAAGCGGCTGAACCCGGACCTGGGCGCCGCGCGGCTGGTGAACCTCGTCACCGCCTGGCAGCATGAGATCAAGGAGATGATGGGCGGTATGGGGATCAACTCCATTGAGGCGCTCAAGGGCAACCGCCTGATGCTGCGGGGGGTGGGAATGACAGAAAAAGAGCTGGAGATCCTGGGGATTTCTCACGCCGGCGAATAGTATTTTCCCCTTCTGTATGGTATAATAACCCCAAAACTGCCGCTTACGCGGCTGCGCGTGTGCGCTGCACACGCCCCTGTGCTGACGCACAGGGCTTTGAGAACATTGAACCATGCAAAACCGCAGCAGGTGCGGTTTTGCTGAGGCCGCTTCGCGGCGTCATGGTATAATAATCCCAAAACTGCCGCTTACGCGGCTGCGCGTGTGCGCTGCACACGCCCCTGTGCTGACGCACAGGGCTTTGGAAACATTGAACCATGCAAAACCGCAGCAGGTGCGGTTTTGTTGAGGCCGTTTCGCGGCATAGATACCGTGTTGCTTAGAGAACACGGGCGGGACGCGAAGTGTGAGCTTGGAAACATGGTATCATAAAACTGTACGGAAATTTTTGCGGACGGACCGCCAGGCAGCTGCGGCGGCCCGTAAAGGGAGAAAGGGAGAGTGTATTATGTTAACAGCGATCACCGGCGTAAACTGGGGCGACGAGGGCAAGGGCCGTATGGTGGACCTGCTCAGCGAACAGTACGACATTGTCGTGCGGTATCAGGGCGGAAACAACGCCGGCCACACCGTCATCAACGAAAAAGGCAAATTTATCCTGAATCTGCTGCCCTCCGGCATCCTGCGCGAGACCACCGTCAACGTGATGGGTAACGGTATGGTCATTGATCTGGAGCATCTGGTACACGAAATCGAAAACCTGCGCAGGGGCGGCATTGCAATCAGTCCGGAGAATCTGAAGATCTCAGAGCGGGCGGTCATCTGCATGCCGTACCACAAGCTGCTGGACTGCTACGAGGAGGACCGTCTTGCGGATGCGAAATACGGCTCCACACGCCGCGGCATCGCACCCGTTTACGGCGACAAATATATGAAAAAGGCCCTGCGCATGGGCGATCTGTTCCACCCGGAGACGACAAAAGCGCGCCTGGCGGATATCGTGGCCTACAAAAATCTCACCATAGAGGGCGTGTACGGAAGGCCGCCGGTCAGCGCGGATGATATGTGGGCGTGGCTCGTGGAATACGGCGACATCCTCAAGCCTTATATCTGCGACGCTGGGCTGTATCTGGACAAAGCGGCCAAAGCGGGGAAAAACATCCTGTTCGAGGCCCAGCTGGGCGCGCTGCGCGACATCGACTTCGGCATCTACCCCTATACGTCGTCGTCGAACGTCATCGGCGCTTACGCGCCCGTGGGCGCGGGCATCCCGAACCATAAGATTGACCGGAACATCGGCATCATGAAGGCGTATTCCTCCTGCGTGGGCGAGGGCCCCTTCACCTGTGAGCTGTTCGGCGAGGAGGCGGAGAAGCTGCGTGCCGCCGGCGGAGAGTACGGCGCGGCCACGGGCCGCCCGCGCCGTGTCGGCCCGTTCGACGTGGTGGCCAGCCGCTACGGCTGCCGCGCCCAGGGCGCGGACGAGATCGCGCTGACGAAGCTGGATATCCTGGATTCGCTGGATGAGATCCCCGTTACCGTGGCCTATGAGCTGGACGGAAGGGAGATTCACGATTTCCCCTATGGGGATGTGCTGGAGCAGGCGAAGCCCGTCAACAAAATGTTCAAGGGATGGCGGACGGATATTTCCGGCTGCCGGAAAAAAGAAGAGCTGCCGCGGGAGGCGCTCGAGTATATCGCATTTATCGAAGAAGCGGTCGGCGTAAAGATCAAATATGTCTCCGTTGGCGCGGAGCGCGACCAGTATATCGTGCTTTGATCGGCACGCCTTCCGTTTCGATGGCGCGCACGGCTGGAAAGAGGGGCCCGGCCTGCATGCATGGGAACGAGGGAAAGTGAATGAAACGTGTTTATGTGAACGAACAGTGGTGCCTTGGGTGCCATCTGTGCGAGTATTACTGCGCGTTTGCCAATTCGGGCAAAAGCGACATGGTAAAGGCGCTCAAGGGCGCCGCCGTGCACCCGAACATCCGTATCGAGGAGGGACCGGGAGGCATCAGCTTCGCGGTGGCATGCCGCCACTGCAGTGAGCCGCTGTGCGTCCGGGGCTGCATCTCCGGTGCGCTGCAGGTGCGGGACGGCGTCGTCACCATCGACGAAAGTAAATGTGTGGGCTGCTACACCTGTGTGGCCAGCTGCCCCTATGGCGCTGTCCTGCCCGGCGCGCACGGCGCAGTACAGAAGTGCGAGCTGTGCACCCAAAGCGGCGGTGTACCCGCCTGCGTGGAGCACTGCCCAAACAAGGCCATCGTCTTTGAGGAGAGGGGGGCCAGGGCATGAGGTACGTCATCATCGGCGGCAGCGCAGCAGCCATCGGCTGTATCGAGGGCATCCGCTCCGTGGACAAAACCGGCGAGATCATTCTCATTACAGGAGAGACGGAGTGGAATTATTCCCGCCCGCTCATTTCGTATCTGCTGGAGGGCAAGACCACGCGGGACAAAATGTGGTGCCGGCCGGACAGCTTTTTTACCCGGAACGGTGTGACGGTGAAAGCCGGCGTGCTGGCCACCGCGCTGGATGCCGGAGACAGGACCGTGCGGCTCTCTACAGGCGAGCGGCTGGCTTACGACAGGCTGCTGGCGGCCACGGGCAGCCGCCCGTTCGTGCCGCCCATTCCCGGGCTGGAAACGGTGGAGCGTACCTTTTGCTTCCAGACGCTGTCCGACGCCTCGGCTCTGGCTGAGGCGCTGCGGCCGGAGAGCCGCGTGCTCATTCTGGGCGCGGGCCTCACGGGCGTCAAATGCGCCGAGGGCATCCGCGGCCTGTGCGCGCAGATCGCCATTGCGGACCTTGCGCCCCGCGTGCTGCCTGCTGTACTGGATGACACGGCGGCTGCCATGGTGCAGGCCCGTATGGAGGAGAAGGGCGTCCGTTTTTACCTGAACGACAGCGCGGCCGCATTCCGGGGAAACACGGCCCGGCTCCAAAGCGGAACGGAGCTGGAATTCGACGTGCTGGTAACGGCCGTGGGTGTGCGGCCGAACACGCAGCTGGTGGCGGACGCAGGCGGCGCGGTGGACCGGGGCATCCTGGTGGACGGCCGCTGTGCCACCACGCTTCCCGATGTATATGCTGCGGGAGACTGTGCCCAGGGATACGATGCGGTGAGCGGCGAAAAGCGCATGCTGCCCCTGTGGCCCAACGCCATGCTGCAGGGCGAGACGGCGGGCATCAACATGGCGGGCGGCCGCGCCGATTACACGCAGGGCATTGCCCTCAACGCTTCGGGCGTGTTCGGCCTGCACATGGTTACGGCGGGCAGTTATGAGGGCGAGAGCTTCACGGTGCAGAGGGACGGCAGCTACAAACGCCTTGTCACGGCAGACGGCGTTCTCAAGGGCGTTATCATGGTGGGGGATGTATCCCGCGCCGGTATTTATACAGACCTCATCCGCAAGAAAAAGCCGCTGTCGGAGATCGACTTTGACCTGATCCGGGAATCGCCGCAGCTCATGGCGTTTTCCCAAAAGGACCGCAGGGTACAGCTGGGAGGAGAAGTGTGATGACAAAGCTTGACGCGAAAAACATGCCAGCAAAGGAGCTTTGCGCGCGCATCCGGGAAAGCACGGACACGGCGCTGGCCGTGGAGCATGTGAACGGCCAGCGCTATATTGCGGCGGGCCTTGGAAAGAAAGAGCTGACGCTGACAGGCACGCCCGGAAACGCGCTGGGCGCATATCTGAACGGCACGCGCATCACGGTGCTGGGCAACGCGCAGGACGCCACCGGCGATACCATGAATGACGGCGCGATCTTCGTGCATGGTTCTTCCGGTGATGCCACCGGCTACGCCATGCGCGGCGGGAAAATCTACGTGCGGGGCAACGCGGGCTACCGTGCGGGCATCCATATGAAGGCGTACCGGGAAAAGCAGCCGGTGCTCATCATCGGCGGCGAGGCGGGCAGCTTTCTGGGCGAATACCAGGCCGGCGGCATTATTATCGTGTTGGGGCTGGGCAGCGGCGGCAGAGCGCCGGTGGGCCGTTTTGTGGGCACAGGCATGCATGGGGGCAGAATGCTGCTGCGCTGCGACACGCTGCCCCCGGACCTTCCCGCCCAAGTGGCGGCCCGCAAGGCCGGGAAGGATGACCTGGCGGCCGTGGAGCCGTATCTGGCGGAATACTGCGGCGTGTTCGGGCTGGCGCAGGAGGATATCCTGAGGGAGAATTTCTTCCTGCTGGAGCCCAACACGCAGAACCCATACCGGCAGTTGTACTGCTATTCGTAACAACGCGCGGCGCGCACCGGGCGGGGCTTTGCCCCGCCTGTTGCGGTTCCGGCAACAGCCGGCGCGCAAAAAAGCAAGGCGGCGCACGGCGCGGCCAAACCGGAGGGAAAACAATGGATTCGACGATGCAAGCCGTGCTCCAGTTTGTGGAGGAAAACGACGTAAAGTTCATCCGACTGGCGTTCTGCGATGTGATGGGCACGCTGAAAAATATCGCCATCATGCCCAGCGAGCTTCCGCGCGCGTTCGAAACGGGGGTTTCTTTCGACGCATCGTCCATTTTGGGCTTCGCGCCCGTAGATAAATCGGACCTGTTCCTGTTCCCGGACGCGGCCACGCTCTCGGTGCTTCCGTGGCGGCCGCAGACGGGGCGCGTGGTGCGTTTTTTCTGCAGTGTGCGCACGGCGGACGGAAGCCCCTACGGGGCGGACGGAAGGCATATCCTGCGCAGGACCCTGCGCCGTCTGGCGGATGCAGGCTACGAGTGCCGTGTGGGTGCGGAATGTGAATTTTACCTGTTTGAGCGGGACGCGGAGGGCAGGCCCACCAAGCGTCCCCAGGACAACGGCGGCTATTTTGACGTCGCGCCCCTGGACAGGGGCGAGAACGTCCGGCGTGAGATCTGCCTGACGTTGGAGGAAATGAACATCCGGCCGGAATCCAGCCATCATGAACAGGGCCCCGGCCAGAACGAGGTGGATTTCAAGCACGCCGCACCGCTTACAGCGGCGGACGACGTCATCACGTTTAAAAATGTGGTCAAGACGGTGGCCGCGCGCAACGGGCTGTACGGCTCGTTCAGTCCCAAGCCCCTGGCGGATAAGCCCGGCAGCGGCATGCATGTGAATATTTCGCTGGCACGGGGAGGCCGAAACATCTTCGCTCCAGGGCCGGACGGCGCGTACAGCCCGGCCATGCGTTCGTTCATCGCGGGCGTGCTGGCCTGCGCGGGCGAGATATGCGCCTTTACGAATCCGGTTCCGGGCAGCTATGCCCGGTTCGGCAGCTTCGAGGCGCCGCGCTATGTGGCGTGGAGCCACCAGAACCGCAGCCAGCTCATCCGCATCCCGGCCGCGCCCGCGCCCGAGTATGCGCGCATCGAGGTGCGTATGCCGGACGTCTCGTGCAATCCTTATCTGGCCTTTGCATTGCTGCTGGCAGCGGGCTTCGAGGGTATGGAACGGAAGATGGAGCTTGCCGAGGAGACGCCCTACGACCTGTACACGGCAAACGCCGGCGCGCTGGAGGCGCTGCCCGCCTCGCTGGAGGAGGCCATTGCGCGGGCCGGCGGTTCGGCCTTTGTTGAGAAAGTGCTCTCGGCGGATACGGCGCGCAAATATCTGGCACTCAAGCAGGCGGAGCAGAACCGCTGGTTCGCAGCGCGGGATAAGGAAAAATATCAGGACGAAGCATATTTCGGAGTTTTGTAATATTTAACTTTAGAATTACAGAATGTAATATTTTGGAGCCGCAAGGGGGTGAGGACGTTGCCGGGCGCGCTGATCGTATCCAGCGGAGAAAAGGGCCGCGATATGCTGTGCGGAGTGCTGACGGACATGGGCGCGGGGGACATATCCACCGTGACTTCCGGCGCCGAGGCGCGGCGGGGTTTTGCCGACGCGGACTGGCAGGTCATCCTCATCAACACGCCGCTGTCGGACGAGTTCGGCCACGAGCTGGCCGTGTTTGCGGCCGGGAGCACAGGGGCGGGCGTGGTGCTGCTGGTGAAGGCTGAGATGGCCGACGAGGTAGCGGCCCGCGTGGAGGACGCAGGCGTATTCGTGGTGCCGAAACCGCTGAACCGGGCGCTTTTGTTTGGGGCTGTCAAGCTGGCGCAGGCGGCGAACCGCCGCATCATGGGTTTGCAGCGGCAGAACAACATCCTGCAGCAAAAGATCGACGACATTCGTCTGGTGGACCGGGCGAAATGCGCGCTGATCCAGTACCGTCTGCTGACGGAGCCGGAGGCGCACAAATACATTGAGCGGGAGGCCATGGATTCCCGCCGTACGCGCCGGGAAGTGGCCCAGGCCATCCTGCGCATGTACGAAGGCGGCTGTTGAGCGGGCGCGGCCCGCTGGAATGTATGGGAGATTCGGAACGGGAGGACACTTGCTATGGGAAAACTGGATTTTACAAAAATGCATGGCTGCGGCAACGATTATGTTTACATCGATTGCTTCAAACAGGACGTGGAAGCCCCGGAGCTGCTGGCTCGCACGCTCTCCGACCGGCACAAGGGCGTTGGCGGAGACGGCGTCATCCTCATCTGTCCCTCTGAAACGGCGGATGCAAAGATGCGCATGTTCAACGCGGACGGCAGCGAGGGCAGGATGTGCGGAAACGGCGTGCGCTGTGTGGCGGAATATCTGTTCCGCCACGGATATGCCTCGGGCACGGCGGCAGATGTAGAAACGCTTTCGGGCGTGAAGCACATCGTCCGCAGAGAGCCGGGCCTGCTGACCGTAGACATGGGCGCGCCGGAACTTGCGCCGGAAAAAATTCCCGTGACAGGCTTTGCAAAGCCAGTTGTCAACGAGCTGGTGGAGGTGAACGGCGGCGCGGTGCGTATGACCTGCGTCTCCATGGGCAACCCGCACTGTGTGGTGTATGTGCCGGACACCGCGGGCCTGAATCTGCCTGTGCTGGGCGGCGCAATGGAACACAGCAAATGGTTCCCCGAGGGTGTGAATACGGAATTTATTCAGATTTTGGATGAAACACATTTGAAGATGCGGGTGTGGGAGCGCGGCAGCGGCGAGACCATGGCCTGCGGCACAGGCGCGTGCGCGGCCGTGGTGGCAAGCGTGCTGAACGGCCATTGCAAAAAGGATACGGATGTGGACGTGCTGCTGCTGGGCGGAACGCTTACCATCCGTTACACGGGTGATACCGTGCTGATGACGGGCAATGCCGTCGAGGTGTTCACCGGAACGGTGGAGGTGTAAAAACGCATCAGAAAGCGGCGCGCGGTTGGGCGCGCGCCCGGGGGAAGAGAAAAGGGAAAGAGGCAAAAGCGTATGACGAAGTATATTTTTGTGACGGGCGGCGTGGTGTCCGGCCTGGGCAAGGGCATCACAGCGGCCTCGCTTGGCCGCCTTTTGAAAAGCCGCGGTCTGAAGGTGGCGGCCCAGAAGCTGGACCCGTATATCAATGTAGACCCCGGCACCATGAGCCCCTATCAGCACGGCGAGGTATTCGTGACCGAGGACGGCGCGGAGACCGACCTGGACCTGGGGCATTATGAACGCTTTATCGACGAGGATCTGAACAAGTACTCCAACCTCACTACGGGAAAGGTATACTGGAACGTGCTCACCAAAGAACGCCGCGGCGAATATTTGGGCGAGACGGTGCAGGTCATTCCCCATATCACGGGCGAGATCAAACGCTTTATCTATTCCGTGGGGAAAAAGACGGATGCCGACATTGTTATCACGGAGATCGGCGGCACCACGGGCGACATTGAATCCACCCCGTTTCTGGAGGCCATCCGCCAGGTAAGCATCGAGGCCGGGCGGGAAAACTGTCTGTTCATCCACGTCACGCTGGTGCCGTACATCAAATCCAGCGGCGAGCACAAGACAAAGCCCACACAGCATTCCGTCAAGGAACTGCAGAGCGTGGGCATCATGCCGAATATCATCATCGCCCGCGTGGACGAGCCGCTGGAGGAAGCCAACCGGCAGAAGATCGCACTGTTCTGCAACGTCAAGCCGGACTGCGTCATCGAGAACCTGACGGTGCCCGTGCTGTACGAGGCCCCGCTGATGCTGGAGCGCAGCCACCTGTCCGATATCGTGTGCCGCGAGCTGCATCTGGACTGCCCCCCCTGCGACCTGACCGACTGGAACGAGATGCTGGCCCGCATCGCCGCGCGCAGGCGCAGCGTGAACATCGCCATCGTGGGCAAGTACACCAGGCTGCACGATGCGTATCTTTCGGTGATGGAATCCCTGTATCATGCCGGCTACGAGACGGGCGCGGTGGTGCACATCAAATGGGTGGAGGCCGAGGAGGTGAACCCATACACTGCGGACGATATCCTGCGGGAGTGCGACGGCATTCTGGTTCCCGGCGGCTTTGGGGACCGTGGGATCGAGGGTATGGTCCATGCCGCCCATTATGCCCGCACGCAGGGCAAGCCCTATTTCGGCATCTGTCTGGGCATGCAGATCGCTGTCATCGAGTATGCACGCAGCATGCTGGGCTATGCGGATGCAAACTCCTCTGAATTCGATCCCGTGGGCGCGCATTCAGTCATCGACCTTATGCCCGACCAGAAGGCTCTGGACGAAAAAGGCGGCACCATGCGCCTGGGGCGTTACCCCTGTGTTATCATGCCGGGCACGCGAATGGCGCAGGCTTACGGTGCAGAGGAGGTCAGCGAGCGGCACCGCCACCGCTATGAGTTCAACAATGAGTACCGCACCGCGCTGCGCGAAGCAGGCCTCGTGCTGGCGGGCACCTCGCCGGACGGCCGGCTGGTGGAGGCTGTGGAGGTGCCGGGCAAACGGTTTTATGTAGGCGTGCAGTACCATCCCGAGTTCAAAAGCCGTCCCAACTGCGCCCATCCGCTGTTCCGCGCCTTTGTGGCGGACGCGCTGCGTTACCAGGACGAGGACAAATAAACGCGCTTACTGCGGCAGGCGCGGCGTCGTGCTATAATGCCGCCAAAGCCGCCGCTTGCGCGGCCCTGCGCGCAAAGCGCACCGGCTTCGGGGCATTGAAACACGCAAAAGCGCGGCAGGCGCGCTTTTGTTGTAGCCGCAGGCGCGGTGTCGTGTTATAATACCCTTAGGCGGGCCGCCCGGCGGGCGGCTCTTTCCAGATCAAGAGGCAGGGGGAAATACGAATTGAAGATCAATGAAAACTACAAGAACCTTTCCGAAAGCTATCTGTTTCCACCATCGCAAAGAAGGTGGCGGTCTATACGCAGCAGCATCCGGAACAGGAGATCATCCGCCTTGGCATCGGCGACGTGACGCTGCCGCTGGCTGCGCCTGTGGTGGATGCGCTGCACGCCGCTGTGGAGGAGATGGGCAAAAAAGAAACCTTTCACGGCTATGGCCCCGAGCAGGGCTACGGCTTTTTGAAGCAGGCTCTGATGCGTTATTACGCCCGGCGCGGCGTTGTGCTGGCGGAGAACGAGATCTTTGTGGGCGACGGTGCGAAAAGCGACATCGGGAATATCCTGGACCTGTTCGATGTAGACAATACCGTCCTTGTGCCCGACCCCGTCTATCCTGTCTATGTGGATACCAATGTGATGGCCGGGCGGCGTATCGTGTATGCGGCGGCCACGCGGGAAAACGGTTTTCTGCCCATGCCGCAGGCAGATGTACAGGCGGACCTGATTTACCTGTGCAGCCCCAATAACCCCACGGGCGCGGCGTACAGCCGGGATCAGCTTCAGGCGTGGGTGGATTATGCGAATGAGCGCGGCGCGGTGCTGCTGTTCGACGCGGCTTATGAGAGCTTCATCACAGACGGGGACGTGCCCCACAGCATCTACGAGGTAAACGGCGCCGAGACCTGCGCCATCGAATTCTGTTCGTTTTCCAAAACGGCGGGCTTTACGGGGACGCGGTGCAGCTATACCGTAGTGCCGCAGGCGCTGGTGCGCGGCAGCCTGCACCTCAATGCCATGTGGCTGCGCCGCCAGACCACGAAATACAACGGCGTACCGTACATTGTGCAGCGGGCGGCTGCGGCCGTGTTCACGGAGGAGGGGCAAAAAGCCACCAGAGCAGCCATCGACTACTACCGGGCCAATGCTGCCGTCATCGCGGCCGCGCTGGACGAGGCCGGCATATGGTACTGCGGAGGCAAAAACAGCCCTTATATCTGGATGCAGTGCCCCGGCGGCATGAAGTCCTGGGATTTCTTCGATCATCTGCTGGAGCATGCGGGCGTTGTGGGTACGCCGGGCGCGGGCTTTGGCGCACAGGGTGAGGGTTACTTCCGCCTGACGGGCTTCGGCGACGCGGAAAAGACCAGGCTGGCAGCGCAGAAGCTGAAAGAGGCAGTGCGGGTGCTGTAAGGCGCGCCGTATCAACAAAAACAGTACGGCAAAAGCAGGCCCCGCAGCGGAGCGTTTCCGCCGTGGGGCCTTTGTTCATACGGGGGGCGGCGCGTCCCGACGCACATATACCAGCTCCACCACGCCGTTGCACACCGTATGCCTCGTCAGACGCAGAGGCAATGCGGGCCCCTCCGGGGGAAACAGGCGGACGCCGCCGCCCAGGATCACCGGCATGACCGTGAGCTGGTAAACGTCGATGAGGTCAAGCGCCATCATCCGGCGGGCGAGCTGCGCGCCGCCGCACACCCAGATATTCCGCCCGGAGCGCGCTTTCAGGCGGCGTACCGCCTCTGCCGGGTCCTCGGACGTAAAAACGGCGTTTGCGTCCGGCGGGGGTGCACCGTGTGTGAACACTTGGCACTCCATTCCCACATACGGCCACGCGCCGGGAGAGAGCTCCTGCGTAATTTGGCGGTAAGTCGTCATGCCCATCAGTACGGTGTCCACTTCGGCGGAAAAGGCGGCATAACCATAGTCCCCTTCAAAGGCTTCGCCGTTGTTGGCGAGGTCCATCCAGCCGACGCCGCCGTTTTTGTCGGCAATGAAGCCGTCAAGACTCATGGCGAGATATAAGATCACCTTTCGTTCCATAAACCGTCCTCCCAAGAATGGATGCTATTTATCATATCATGTGCACGGATACAAGCGCAAGCGGGAAGATATGCGTTGCCTTTCGCGGCATTTCGCGGTAAAATAAAATAACAGAAAGAAAGCGCCCGCCGCGCGCGGGAAAATGTGGGAGGGAACATACGATGTCTATCACGAGCCATTATTATGGCAGGACGCAAAACGGCGAGGAGATTTACCAGTATATTCTGGAAAACGCCGCGGGCATGCGTGTGGCTGTCATCGAGTACGGCTGCGTCATCACCAATATATGGGTAAAGGACAACACCGGCGAGCTGCGTGACGTGGCGCTGGGCTACAGTAAGCTGGAGGATTACGAATTGGGCGGCGTATTCGGCGCGTTCATCGGCCGCTATGCCAACCGCATTGAGAAATCGCACTTCACATTGGATGGCAAAACATATGAATTGGAACCCAACAACGGGCCGAACCATCTGCACGGCACATTTGCCAAGAAAGTGTACAAGGGCAGCATCGTGGACGGCAGCCTGGTGCTGCGGGCAGTGAGTCCCGACGGAGAGGACGGCTTTCCGGGAAACCTGGAGCTTACGGTGCGCTATACGCTTACAGACGAAAACGCGTTGGTGCTGGACTATACGGCAACGACCGACGCTCCCACCATCATCAATCTGACGAATCACAGTTATTTCAACCTGGAGGGGCAATCCAGCGGCAGCATGCTGGAACAGACGTTGTGTCTGAACGCTTCCACGTTTACAGAGGGCAACGCCGAGACCTGCCCCACCGGGCGCATCCTGCCCGTGGCGGGCACCCCCATGGATTTCACCCGGGCCAAGCCCATCGGCCGGGACATTCAGGCGGAGTACAGCCAGCTGCAGATGTGCGGCGGGTACGACCACAACTTCATTCTGGACAAGGAACCGGGGATGTTGGCTCTGGCAGCCGTGGCCCGCTCGGAAAAGACGGGCATCACGATGGAGACTTACACCACACAGCCCGGCGTGCAGCTGTACACGAGCAACTCACTGCAAAACGATACGAGGCCCGGTAAGACGGGCGGTATATATGGCCGGTATCAGGGCTTTTGCCTGGAGACCCAGCATTATCCCTGTACGCCCTCGCACCCCGAATTTCCCTCTGTGGAGCTGCGCCCCGGCGAGGAATATCACGAAACGACGATTTATAAATTCCTGACGGAGTGAAAGAATGGCGGTCCTGCATAAAAAACGCAACGCGAATACAAAAAAACGCGCCCGGCTGATGCTGGGCATGGCAGCCTGTGTGTTTGCGCCCACGGCGCTGGCTGTGTGGTATCTGACAGCTCTGCTGGCAAAGCGGCAGCCTCCTGCCGCGCTGGCCTATGGAGCGCTGGCTGCGGCCGCGGCGGGCGCACTGTGTTTCCGTGTGTTGTACACCCGCAGCGCAGTCCTGAAAAGCGGTATCGACGGCGAGCGGCAGGCCGCGGCTGCGCTGCGCGCGCTGCCGTACGCCTACCATGTGTTGGTGAACCCGGTGTTCCGCGTGCGGGGCAAGGTGATGGAGCTGGATGCGGTGGTCGTGGGCAAAAACGGCGTGTTTATCGTAGAGACAAAAAACCACGCCGGCGTCATCACAGGTAAGACGGACGCGGAGTGGTGGTCGCAGGTCAAGCGCCGAGGCGCAAAAACAATGAAAAATCCACTGCTGCAGGCAGAACGCCAGCACAAGCTGATGGAGCAGCTTCTTGCCGATGCAAAGCAGGCGTGCCCTGTGCACAGCTTTGTATATTTTGCCAACAAGAATGCGCGGGTGGGCGTGCGCGACGCGCGCATCTATACCGATGAGACCTCGTTGCGCCGCGCCATTCAGAGCGCGCCGGAGCCGGGGCGCCCGGTGGACGCGGCACGGCTGGCTGCCCTGCTGGAGCAGGCCTGCGAATAGTATTTTTTGCGCGTTTCCGTATCTTGGTCGCCCCGCGGCTCATTTTGAGCCGCGGGGCTTTTTGGTGGAAAAACAAAGGTGACAACACGCCCGATGCAAAAATTTTGTCAGGTTTGGCCCGGCCGATGTGTCTTATAGATGGAAAGGGGGAACGCGGGGTGCAGAACACGGAACAAAACGCCGTGCTGCTGCGGCTGGCGCGGGAATACGGCGACAGCGTGGTGCGCATGTGCTGCGTGTATCTCAAAGATTATCATTTGGCCCAGGACGTGGCGCAGGAGACTTTTTTGCAGGCCGCACGCAAATACGGTGCGCTGGCGCGGACAGATTCGGAAAAGGCGTGGCTTATGCGCATCGCTGTGAACCGCTGTAAAAACGAGCTGCGCACCCAGTGGTTCCGCCGGGCGCAGGAGCTGCCGGAGCCGTCCGGGGCGGACCCGTACCCGGAGGCGGATACACATATGGCGCTGATCCGGGCCATCGGGCGGCTGCCGCAAAAATACCGTGCCGCCGTGCTGCTGTATTATTATCAGGACATGACCGCCGCCGAGACGGCCGCGGCGCTTGGCATACGCGAGGACGCTGTGTATCAGCGGCTCCGGCGCGCGCGGCAGCAGTTGAAAAAAGAATTGGAGGAGCAGTGAAGATGGAAAAGATCAGACAGGCGATCGACACAAGGCTGGCCGGACAGCATCTTCCGGAAACGGTATACGATGCGCTTTGCGCCCGGCCTGCCCGCCGGAGCCGCGTGCGCCGGGCAGCAGCCCTGCTGGCGGCTGTATGCGTGCTGGGCGGCGCAACAGCGCTGGCAGCGGCCCGACTGTTCGGCATGAACGTCAATGGACGGGAGCTGCCGCCGCTGGAGCCCATGACCATGGTGGAAACTGCGGATACAGGCGGCCCGGCGGACGGTACGGAGCAGCAGGCGGAGGGACTGGACGCGCTTTCCCGGGCTTTGGGCGTGCCGTTTCTCTGGGCGGAGGGCGCCCGGGAAAATCCGTATACGCGCGTGAGCTATCAAAATTTCGGAGGGGAATACCAGATCGTAAAGGCAAAGGCGTACCTGGTGGGCGACTTGAGGGACCTTGTCTGGCAGGACGAATACGACTACTACTCCTGGACGGCGGGCACGGTGTACCAGACGCCTGTGGACCTGACGCTGGAATGGGTCTCAGATGAGGCGCAGCAGCCCTTTGACACGGATTATCTGGGCTATTATGCTTATGCGGACACGTTCACTTCCGCCGGGGGCCATACGGTGAACCTGCTGGTGGATACGGCGCCAGGCACGGCCGGAAGCGGCCTGAAGCCGGAGTGTGCAGCGGTATTCGTGGCAGACGGCGTACGGTATACGTTATCCGGCCATGTGACGCAGCAGACAATGCGCGCCATCGTGGATTCCATGTCTTATGCATGACAGAAGAAATACCGTGTGAAGCGAGAAAGCCCCGCGTCCGGACGGACACGGGGCTTTTTGTACGGCACAGCTTATTCGAGGATGCTTTTGCCCGTCATCTCTTCGGGCTGGGGCAGGCCCATGATCTTGAGCATCGTGGGGGCGATGTCCGCCAGAACGCCGCCTTCGCGCAGCTTTGCATTTTCCACGCCTGCAACCAGGAAAGGCACGGGATTCGTGGTGTGTGCGGTGAAGGGGTGCTCGGGGTCTGGATCGTACATTTTGTCGGCGTTGCCGTGGTCTGCCGTCAGCAGCACCGCGCCGCCCTTGGCCAAAACCGCGCCGATCACTTTGCCCGCACAGGCGTCCACAGCCTCCACGGCCTTGACGGCTGCTTCGAACACGCCGGTATGGCCCACCATATCGCAGTTTGCAAAGTTCAGGATGATGACGTCGTATTGGTCGCTTTCGATACGCTTGACGCATTCGTCAGCCACCAGATATGCGCTCATCTCGGGCTGCAGGTCGTAGGTGGCCACCTTGGGGCTGGGAATCAGCGCGCGGTCCTCACCTTCAAACGGGGCCTCCACGCCGTCGTTGAAGAAGAATGTCACATGGGCATATTTTTCCGTCTCAGCAATGCGCAGCTGCGTTTTGCCGTTTTTGGCCAGATATTCGCCCATAACGTTGTTCAGGCTCTGCGGATGGAACGCGACTTCCACATTGGGCATCGTGGCGTCATACTGGGTGAAGCACACATAGTACAGAGGGAAACGGCCGTTCCGGCGCTCGAAGCCTGCAAATGCATCATCTACAAAGGTGCGGGTGATCTCCCGCGCGCGGTCCGGGCGGAAATTGAAGAACACCACGCTGTCCCCGGCGGATACGCGGCCGCCTTCACAGGTCACGGCGGGCACGACGAATTCGTCCGTCACGCCGTCCGCATAGCTTTTTTTCATCACTTCTTCCGGTGTGCCGTGCACGCCTTCGCCGTATACCATGGCGGCGTAGGCCTTTTCCACACGGTCCCAGCGGTTGTCGCGGTCCATGGCGTAATAGCGGCCCGTGACGGTGGCGATCTTGCCCACGCCGATCTCGGCCATTTTGGCTTCCAGCTCTTCAATGAACCCCTTGCCGGAATCGGGCGGCACATCGCGGCCGTCCATAATGGCATGGACGTAAACATCCTTTACGCCGCCGCGCTTTGCCAGCTCCAACAGCGCATACAGATGCTCGTTGTGGCTGTGGACACCGCCGTTGGAGAGCAGGCCGATGAGATGCAGTGCCTTACCGTCCGCCGCAGCGTTCTTTACTGCGCCCAGCAGGGCCGGATTTTCAAAAAAGCCGCCGTCCTGGATGTCTTTGGTGATGCGGGTGAGCTCCTGATACACGATACGGCCTGCGCCGATGTTCGTGTGGCCCACCTCGCTGTTGCCCATCTGGCCGTCTGGTAAACCGACGTTCATACCGGAAGCGCCAATGGTGGTGTAAGGATACTGCGCGAACAGCTTATCCAGGTTGGGCGTCCTGGCGGCAAGGATGGCGTTGCCGTAGGTTTGGTCGGGCACCCAGCCGAAGCCGTCCAGAATGCAGAGAAGCAGAGGTTTTTTCATAGATGGTTCCTTTCTGAAAAAAGAAATTGAATGGGGATGCGCCGCGCGGGCAGCGCTGTTTTGCAAAAAGAGCAGCGGAAAATTATTTGCCTGCCGCGGCAACAATGGCGGCAAAGTCCGCAGGCTTCAGGGAGGCGCCTCCGATGAGGCCGCCGTCCACATCAGGCTTGCTCAGCAGCTCGTCGGCGTTGGCGGCGTTCATGCTGCCGCCGTACTGGATGGTCGTGGCCTCGGCCACTGCCTCGCCGTACAGCTCACCCACCACCTTGCGGATGGCCGCGCAGACTTCCTGCGCCTGGTCCGCCGTGGCGGTGCGCCCCGTGCCGATGGCCCACACCGGCTCGTAAGCGATGATGACGCGGGCCATTTCTTCAGCGGAAACGCCGCCCAGCGCGATCTTCGTCTGCATGCGCACAAGCTCCTCGGTCACGCCCTGCTCACGCTGGGCCAGGCTCTCGCCCACACACACGATCACCGTCAGGCCCGCGGCCAAAGCGGCTTTGGTACGCTTGTTGACGGTCTCGTCCGTTTCGGCAAAGTACTGGCGGCGCTCAGAGTGACCGGTGATGACATATTTCACGCCAAGATCCACCAGCATATCCGCGGATATCTCGCCCGTGAACGCGCCGGATTTTTCAAAATGCACGTTTTCTGCGCCCACACCGATGTTGGTGCCGGCGCATTTTTCCACGGCCGTGCAGAGGCTGGTGAACGGCGTGCAGATGACAACGTCGCAGCCCGCTCCCTGTACGGCGGGAACGAGCGCGTCGATGAGAGACGCGGCCTCGGTGGCGGTCTTATTCATTTTCCAGTTGCCGGCAATGACGGCTTTGCGTTTTGCTTTGTTCATCGTATATTCTCCGTTCTGAAAGATATTGCCCGGCGTCCCGCCGGAGAAAAACCGCAGGGGCAGGCGGGATTCCCGCCGCCCCTGCAAAAGAGTCTTATGCGCCCGCGATGCAGGCGATGCCGGGCAGCTCTTTGCCCTCCAGGTATTCCAGGCTGGCGCCGCCGCCCGTGGAGATGTGCGTCATCTTGTCGGCATAGCCCAGCTGCATCACGGCAGCCGCGCTGTCACCGCCGCCGATGACCGTGGTGGCGTCTGTTTCAGCCAGGGCTTTCGCTACCGCCTTGGTGCCGGCGGCCAGAACCGGGTTCTCGAACACGCCCATGGGGCCGTTCCACACAACGGTCTTGGCGCTCTTCACCGCGCCGGCAAACAGCTCCATCGTTTTGGGGCCGATGTCAAGGCCCATCATGTCGGCCGGGATCTTGTCCGAATCCACCACTTCGACGGCAATCTCCGCGTCGATGGGGTCGGGGAAGGCGGAAGCCACGGTGGTGTCTACCGGCAGCAGCAGGGAAACGCCCTTTTCCTCGGCCTTCTTCAGCATATCCTTGCAGTAATCCACCTTCTCCAGGTCCACAAGAGATTTGCCGACTTCGCAGCCCTTGGCGGCCAGGAACGTATAAGCCATGCCGCCGCCGATGATCAGCGTGTCCACCTTGTTCAGCAGGTTTTCAATGACGTTCAGCTTATCGGCGACTTTCGCGCCGCCCAGGATGGCCACGAACGGGCGCACAGGGTCGTTGACGGCGTTGCCCAGGTAACGGATCTCTTTCTCCATCAGGTAGCCCACAGCGGTGTCCTTGATGTAGTCGGTAACGCCGGCGGTGGAGCAGTGGGCGCGGTGTGCGGAGCCAAAAGCGTCATTTACATAGGCGCCGTCCGTACCCACCAGATCGGCCAGGTCTTTGGAGAACTCGGGCAGATTTTTGGTTTCTTCCTTGCGGAAACGGGTGTTCTGCAGCAGCACAACATCGCCGTCCTGCATTGCGGCAACGGCGGCTTTGGCATTTTCGCCCGCCACATTGTCGTCATTGGCAAACACGACGGGCTTGCCAAGCAGTTCGGAGAGGCGCACGGCGACGGGCGCGAGACTGAATTTTTCCTCGGGACCGTTCTTGGGCTTACCCAGATGGCTGCACAGAATGACCCGGCCACCGTTCTCGATCAGCTTTTTAATGGTGGGCAGAGCGGCCACGATGCGGTTGTCATTGGTGATGACGCCGTCCTTCATGGGGACGTTGAAATCGCAGCGGACCAGAACGTTTCTGCCCTTTACCTCAATATCTTCAACTGTCTTTTTGCCAAGAGTGCTCATATGCGTAACTCTCCCTTTCCTGCGGCTTTTTGATTGTCTTTCGGTCTTGCGCGGGCAATATGCCGCGTCTTTTCTTATTATAGTATTTTCCCGGCTTTTTCGCAAGCATTCGGCTGATATTTAATTAACAAATCGGCGCGTGCAAACTGCATGCAAACGGGCTGTAATGCACAAAAAACGCCCCGGCGCAAAGCCGGGGCGAAAAGTGCCTGAATTTTAGAAGCAGAGCGTGACGATGCGCAGCACGAACAGCGCGAACACGACCCACATCACGGGGTGGATGTCCTTGACCTTGCCGCGGAAGATCTTCAGGAACATCCATGTCAGGATGCCGAACATGATGCCGTTGGCGATGGAATAGGTGAACGGCATCATGATGATGGCCACAAAAGCGCCCAGCACGTCGGCCATATCGCCCTCGAACTTCACCTTCAGCACGCTGGACATCATGAACAGGCCCACGATGATGAGCGCCGGAGCAGTGGCGAAGCTGGGGATGGCGCCGAACACGGGCCACAGGAACAGCGAGAGGATGAACATCGCGGCCGTGGTGAGAGAGGTGAGGCCCGTGCGGCCGCCCTCGGCCACGCCGGCGGAGCTTTCCACATAGCTGGTGACGGTGGAGGTGCCCAGGCAGGCGCCCGCCACGGTGCCGATGGCGTCGGCCATCAAAGCGCGGCCCACGCGGGGCAGCTTGCCGTCCTTATCCAGCATGTTGCCCTTTGCGGCAACGCCGATGAGCGTGCCCACGGTGTCGAACAGGTCAACGAACAGGAACGCGAACACGATAACTGCAAATTCAACGGTGTTGTTCAGCATGAAGCTGAAGTCGAATTTGAACGCGGTGTCGCCCAGCGCCGCAAAGTTGGGCAGGAACGAGCCGGAGGGCAGCAGCGAATACACGCCGGCCTCGGGGTTCACCGCATACCAGCCCGTGAACTGCGCAATGATGCCCAGCCCCCACGTGATGAGGATGCCCCAGAGAATGGCGCCCTTGACATTGAAGTACAGCATCAGGCCGATGATGATCACGCCGATGAGCGCGAGCGCGACCTGCGGCTGGGCGATGTCGCCCAGAGCCACCTTCGTGGAGGCGTCCGCCGCGGCGATGCCGGCGTTCTGCAGGCCGATGAACGTGATGAACAGGCCGATGCCCGTGGTGATGCCGTATTTCAGGTTCTCGGGGATGCAGTTGACCAGCGTCTCACGGAACTTGAACGCGGAAAGAATGATGAAGATAATGCCTTCCACCAGGATGGCGGTGAGGGCGATCTGCCAGGGATTGGCTTGGTCCGCCAGCTCGCCCAGGCAGATGGTGTAGGCAAAATAGGCGTTCAGGCCCATGCCGGAAGCCAGCGCGATGGGATAGTTGGCCAGAAGGGCCATCACGATGGTGGCCACCGCCGCCGCAAGGGCAGTCGCCATAAAGACGCCCTGGCTGTTCATGCCCGCGTCGCCCAGCATGCTGGGGTTCACGGCCAGGATGTACGCCATCGCAAGGAACGTGGTGATACCAGCCATGACTTCGGTCTTCACGTTGGTACCGTTTTCTTTCAGATGAAAGAGCTTTTCCATGATATTCCTCCTCGGTAATTTTAAGCTGAAACAGGGACGTCCCCGTTCGCAACAAAAGAAAAAGGCGGGCAAACGAGCCCGCCATAAAACAGCAAAGGCCGCAGAGCTGCGGCGTGCTGTTTCAATAGTCGGGACGGTTTACGGCTTGCCCGGTAGAGACTGCCGGCCCATATCGCCGGCGTTATATTGAAACATGTTAACAAACTGTGAAGAATACGTTTTTATTCTACCGAAATACCGTGACAATTACAATGTGCATTTTTGCCGATTTTTCGATGTTTTTATCCGTGTGTTTGGGCGAAAGGGCACAAGCGGAGCCGAAAAACAGAAGTCCCCGCGCCGGATAGGCGCGGGGAAAGAGCGGAGCGCGTTATTCGGCCGGTGTGCCGGCGTTCTGCTTCGGGGCGCGGGGAGGCTTGGGCGGTGCGGCGGGCGCGGGCTGGGCGGCATCCGCGAGCTTGCCGCCCAAAAAGCCGGAAAGCACGCTCTGCAGGTCCACGCCGGTGCTCTCTTTCAGGCCGTCCGTCACCTGGGTAACGGTCTGCATGATGTCCCGTGTCAGCTTGGCGCTGTTGCCGTCGCCGTACATGGTGATTTTATCCACTTTCGTCAGCGGCTCGGCGGCGTTTTTCACCACGTCGGGCAGGGCGTTGAAATACATCTCCAGCACGGCGGCCTTGCCCATCTTCGTCATGGCTTCGGCTTTTTTCTCAATGCCCTCGGCCTCCGCCACAGCTTTGGCTCGGATGGCCTCCGCCTCAGCCAGCCCCTTGGCGCGGATGCCCTCAGCTTCCTGGGCACGGGCGAATTTTTCAGCCTCGGCCTGTACCTTCATAGCCTCGGCCTGCTGTTCCTGCTCGTATTTTTTGGCCTCCGCCTCGCGCTGGCGCTCGTACAGCTCGGCGTCTGCCTTCTGCTGGCGGGCAAAGCGCTCGGCTTCGGCCTTTTTCCGTACCTGGGCATCCAGGGACTGCTCCATGACCTCGGCTTCCTTCTGCTTGAGCAGGATCTCCTTCTCCTGCTTGGCGATGTTGGCTTCAGCCGTGGTGATCTCAATGGATTTGCGCTGCTGCTCCTCCTGGATGCGGTACGCCGCGTCGGCCTCGGCCTTTTTGGTGTCGGTGGCCTTCTGCAGCTCGGCCTGCCGGATGGCAAGCTCCGTCTTTTTCTCCGCGATCTCCTGTGCGGCGGCGACCTCGGCGTCGTTGGCTTCCTTCTGGGCGATGGCGCGTGCCTTGGCGATCTCTTTCTCACTCACGGCGCGGGAAATGGCCGCGTTTTTCTGGATCTTGACGATATTGTCCACACCCAGGTTCTCGATGACGGCGCTGTCGTCCACGAAGTTCTGTACGTTGAAGCTGACGATGTCAAGGCCCATGGCGGCCAGGTCCGGCTCGGCGTTTTCTTTCACCAGGTTGGCGAATTTCTGGCGGTCGGAAACCATCTCCTGCAGCTCCATTTTGCCCACGATCTCGCGCATGTTGCCCTCCAGAACCTCACGGGCCACGCTGGCAATGTAGTCTACCTTGCGGTTCAGAAAGTTCTGTGCCGCGAGGTTCAGCAGGTCGGGCGTATCGCTGATCTTCACATTGACGGCGGCGTCCACCTTGATGTTGATGTAATCCGCCGTAGGCACGGCGCTGGATGTTTTGACGTCGATGGGGATGAGTTGCAGGCTCAGCTCGTCCTTTTTTTCAAAAAACGGTATTTTGACGCCCGCCTTGCCGATGAGGACCTTCGGCGTTTTGCGCAGGCCCGAGATGATGTAAGCGGTGTCCGGGGACGCTTTTACGTAGCCCGTGACGAAGACCAGCACGATGAACAGTACGGCAACGGCCGCAATGATCCATACGATCACAGCAAAAAACCTCCTCTTTTGGTGCATTGGATGAAAGTGAAAACCGGTTCCGGGTACAAAAAGGGCGCGGTGCGTGCACTTTTCCGCGCGCACACCGCGCCGCCCCGTGATCCGGGCTTACGATGCTTTGGTCCCCGGCGCGTTATTTCGCGTCGGTCACGGTCTCCTTGGCCGCAGCCAGCAGGCCGGTCAGGTTCTGGATCTCGCTGGGAATGATGAGCTTCGTGGCCTTGCCGTCGGCAACCTTCTGCAGGGCTTCCAGGCTCTTGATGGCCAGCACCTTGTCGGTGGGGGCCGCGTCGTTCAGCAGGCGGATGGAATCGGCCAGGGCCTTCTGAACGGTCATCAGCGCCTGTGCTTCACCTTCGGCCTCGCGGATGCGCTGCTCGCGCACGGCGTCGGCACGCAGGATAGCGCTTTCTTTTTCGCCTTCGGCCACAAGGATGGCGCTCTTCTTTTCGCCCTCGGCGCGCAGGATGCTCTCACGGCGCTGGCGTTCCGCCTTCATCTGCTTTTCCATGGCGTCCTGAATCTCTGCCGGCGGGATGATGTTTTTCACTTCGACGCGGTTCACCTTGATGCCCCATTTGTCGGTGGCTTCGTCCAAAATGGCCGTGATCTTGGTGTTGATGGTGTCACGGCTGGTGAGGGTGTGGTCCAGCTCCATGTCGCCGATGATGTTGCGCAGCGTGGTGGCGGACAGGTTCTCAATGGCGGAGAGCGGGCGCTCCACGCCGTAGGTAAACAGCTTCGGGTCGGTGATCTGGAAGAACACCACGGTGTCGATCTGCATGGTCACGTTATCGCGGGTGATCACAGGCTGGGGCTTAAAGTCCACGACCTGCTCCTTGAGGGAGACTTTTTTGGCGATGCGCGTGACAAACGGCGTTTTGAAATGGAAGCCTGCCTCCCATGTGGTATAGTACACGCCCAGGCGCTCTACAACATAGGAATAAGCCTGGGGAACGATGGCGATGTTCGCGATGAGGATCACGAGCGCCAGCACAATTAGAATCAGAAACAGAATCAGCATGATAGTCCTCCTTTAAATTGGGTGTTTTATACGTTCCGTCAAGACGGAAACAGAATACAGGGGGTCATACCGCCGCAGTGGCGGTGTCGGGGCGCACGGTCAGCGTTGCGCCGTCCACGCTCAGCACCACGCACAGGGAGCCCGCGGGAATGGTTTGTTCGCTGCGGGCGTTCCAGTCCACGCCGTCCAGCCGTACACGGCCCGTAACGTCGGGCGTGACCTCAACGAGAACCTGTGCCTTGCGGCCGACGTTGATGTCCGCGTTGGTGGGCACACGGCGCGCGGTCATGCGCTTTTTCACCAGCGGGCGCGTCGCGGCCAGGGCCACGGCGCTTACCACCGCAAACACCGCGAACTGCACCAGCCACGAGGAAGTGAACCCCGAGACGATGAGCGCAGCCACCGCCCCGGCGGCAAACCAGATGCTGACAAGGCTCACCGTCAGCGCCTCCACGACGACGAACGCGATGAGCAGTATCAGCCAGACCAGGGAAGAAATTGTAAATGCCATAATGTGTTTACCTGCCTTTCTGCCGCGTCCGTGTAACGCAGCCGTGGTTGCCGCCGCGCCGCGCACCGTGTACGGGCGTACGCTGCGGCCGGGTGTCCGGTCGACCTTCGCCGCAGAAGCCAAGCCGGGCTTTTGGCTGTGCCGTTTGGGTTTCTGCTTGCTCTTATTGTACCATATTCGTCAAAGGATTGACAAAGCCCAAAAAAAGCCGGTTTCGCCCGGTTTTGGCCTTGGGGGGCGTTTTTTTCAAAGCTACTGCCCCAATCAAACCCGGGGAACGCCGGGCGAGGCCGGGCCGCGCCGCCCGAAAACCGGCCTGCCAGGCGCTTTTATACCTATTTATATAGGCCGCCGGGGGCCCGGCAGGCATGCGGAATGCTTTCAACGGTTCTCGCGCAGGCGCTCCCGCGCGCCGCAGCAACCGGCGGCTTGCGGCGGTGCACGGCGTAGTATATAATATCTTGTAGAATTATACGGCGTTTGGGCGAGAAAACTTTCAAAAACAGGAAATCTGTGAACAAAGGGCACCGCGGCCCGGCGCACGGGAGGCATAAAATGGAATGCAGATATTGCGGACAAAGGCTGAAGGACGGGTACGAATACTGCCCAAACTGCGGTGGGCGCGTGGAGCCGCCGGAGCAGCAGGCGCGGCCGGTGCAGCCCGCATATGCGCCGCAGGGCGCATACAGCGCGCCTGTACAGAGGTATTCCCCGCAGGAAGCGGAGGGCTGTGCCTACGGCATGCCCCAACCCGGCGCCGGGCTGGGGCGGATCGTTTCGCCCTATTATGCACGGGAATTTGCAGACATCGCTGCGGGCGGAAGAGGCCGCTTCAATGCGGCGGCATTCTTTCTGGGGCCGTTCCATCAGCTTTACCGCGGCTGTTACAAACGGTTTGCACGCACATATCTGCCCTATTGGCTGGCGCTGCTGGCCGTGCTGGGCGTGAGCCTTTCCTTTTTTGGAAAGCTGTGTGTGGAGCTGGCCGGCTACGGCGGCCGGGCCGCAGAGCCGACGCAGGCGTTTTTCGTGTGGATCGCCGCGATCCTGCTGCTGTCCCTGGGCGTGAGCGTCTGGGGCATTGCACTGAGCATTTACAACGGCGTGACCTTTAACCGCCGGTATTTTGAGCAGCAGCACGGTGATCCGGCCGTTCCGGCGCATACGGGCGCAGTCGTCGGCGGAGCGGCAGCCTGGGTGGGCGTTTATATCATCGCCGTTGTGGCGCTGGTCGCAGCGCTGCTTCCCGCCGCCATGCAGGATGCGCAGCAGCATCAGGCACCGGGCACGCTGCCTTATGCACAGAGCGTGCCGCAGGCGCTGCCGGATGACAACGCCACCTACGGCACGGAGCATTACGGAGCGGCGGTATCGGATGCGCTGGAAGCGCACTGGGGCGAGGGCAGCGACCAGGCTTTGCTCAACGGCTATATCCCCGCACAGGCCGCGGGCGGCACGCTGGAAGAACGGCTGCGCGGTTCACACCTGTTTTACAGCGACGCCCGCACACTGGACGAGCTGTTTGCGGCGGCCGAGGATGTACAATGGTACACGGATTACGAGCCGGACGCCGACGGCACCGAATACGCCGACGCCTCATGGATCATGGGTGATACAGTGCTGGTGTGCGTGTTTGCAGTGTCGGACACATACACGTGGGTCGTGGATTTTTATTCGTACCGGAACGGCGAGGACCCGACAGCGGATGGCTGTTATACCTTCTGGGACGAGGAGCGCAGTGCGCTGTTACTGGAGCTGTACGGTGAAAACGCTCCGGAAGAGCCGTCGCTGGCGCGGCAGATGCGCGGCGCGTGGGTAGATGGCGCAGGCGGGGCCGTTCTGCTGGATGAATCTTTTTTTGACGGAACCGATTATACGCTGGGCACGATGATGGACGGAGGCGTACAATGCTGGGTGCAGGACGACGGCTCCTACATCGTGTTTGTGCTGGACGAGACAGGCAACGCGCTCACCGCGCGCTGGTACGACGGCTCCGGCACGCTGCGCGCCGAGCAGTCCTTTACCCGGGGCACGCCGGGCTGAGGATGAACGGAGCAGGGCAAATGCAAAAACCGCGTCAGGTTTTCCCTAACGCGGTTTTTGCATATTATGAGGCCGGATGTATTGTAAAAAGCTCATTCCGGATCGGTCACAACGGCAAAGCTGCAGGGCTGCACTTCGACGGTACGTCCCAGAAGCACGGTGCGCACCTGCTGTTCGGTCCGGTTGATGCACACGGCAGCCACGGCGGCTTCGGCGCGGCGCTCGTAGCACAGCACGCCGCCCTGTGCCTGGGTGACGGCCAGCGTTCCGTCGGCAAAAGCGGGGCAGCTTTTGCGCAGGGCGGCAAGGTTTTGCAGCACGGGGCGGATGCGCGTTTCCCGGCTTTCCCAATCGAAAAAGGCACGGTTGAACGGGTCCTTGTAGCCCTGCATGCCGATCTCGTCGCCATAGTAGATGCTGGGGATGCCCGGCAGCGTAAAGATCATCGCATAGGCCAGCGTCATCAGGCGGCGGCCGTTTTCATACTGCTCGGGCGTCAGGCGGCGCGCGCTCTGCCAGTATCGGTCACGGCCCTCGCAGCTCTCGCCCGCGATGGCGGTAATGGCGCGCACGGTATCGTGGGTGGACATGAAGTTCATCAGCACATGCAGTGCCGGGGCGGGGTAGTGCTCGCAGATACGCATGATGTCGTGGGCGGCTGTGCGGGCGTCGCCGCCTTTCACAAAAGCCAGCGTAGCGTCCTTGAACGGATAATTCATTACCGCATCCAGGCCTTTGCCCAGCAGGTAGGTGCGGCGGCGGCCGTAGCTCCACTTGTTGGTGGCGTCCTCCCACACTTCGCCCAGCAGATATTTTTCGCTGCCGTGACGCTTGACGGCGCGGCGGATCTCCTCAATAAAATCATCGGGCAGCTCGTCGGCCACATCCAGGCGAAAGCCGGAAGCCCCCAGGCCGAGCCAATAGTCGATGACGCCGCCCTCCCCGCAGATGAACTCACGGTAGGAGCGGTCCTCTTCATTCACCTCGGGCAGCGTTTCAAAGCCCCACCAGCAGCGGTAGCCGTGGGGATAGTTCGGTGAAAAATCGTACCAGCGGCGGTACGGGCTGCCCGGTCCCTGCCATGCGCCGAAGGAGGCGTAGCGGCCCTCGCGGTTGAAGTAGACGGAATCCGAACCGGTGTGGCTGAACACGCCGTCCAGCACGACGTCGATGCCGCGGGCTTTGGCGGCGCGGCACAGCTCTGCAAAATCCTCGTTGGTCCCCAGAACCGGGTCCACCTTGCGGTAGTCCGCGGTGTTGTAACGGTGGTTGGCGTGGGCTTCGAAGATGGGGTTGAGGTAGATGCATGTCACACCAAGGCTGGCGAGGTACGTCAGCTTTTTGCGGATGCCAGGCAGGTCTCCGCCGTAATAGTCCATGTTCAAATAGCCCTCATGCTGTTCGTTTGGCCAGAAATAGGGTTCACTGCGCTTGTCCGGGCGGTAGATGCGGTCGGCATAGGGCATGGTAGCATGAGGGCTGCTTTCAAAGAAGCGGTCCGGGAAGATCTGGTAAATGACGCCGCCGCGCAGATGGCTTGGAGTCTGAAAATCCTTTTCGTATACCGTCAGCTGCCAGGCCTCGCCGTCGCCTGTTGTAACATATGCCTCGCCAAGCTGCCCGGCGTATAGTTTGCGGTAGCCGGTGTAAAGGTCAAAATAATAGAAATAGAGCCCTGGCTCCTGCGGCTGTATCGTAGTGGAGAACACGTCCATACCGTTGCGGAAGTATTGTTTTTGGAGCGGGAACAGGGACGGCTGTTCGCCGTCCCTGTTGAAAAGCAGATAGGGTGTGGTGCAGCCGAACTCCACGGGAACCGTCAGCGTAAAGGCAACGGTCTCTCCGGCGCGGACCGCACCGAAAGGGGTCTTGTAAAAAGTGTCCTGGCTGTTGAAAATGGTCACGGGCATTCCGATTGCTCCCATGCAGTTTTATTTGGCGGACGCTGGTCGCGTCCGCAGACATCCGGGCGGAAACGCACGGACGGATGCGGCGGGCGGATCTATTTGATGGGCTTTACGTGCCAGATATCGCGGGCGTAATCGTTCACCGCCCGGTCGGCTGAAAAAATGCCTGCGTTGGCAATGTTCATCAGGCTCATGCGGTTCCACACGCCGCGGTCTCGGTACAGCCCGCTCAGGTCGTTCTGGGCGCGGCGGTAATCGGCAAAATCGGCCATCACCATATATGGGTCGCTGGTGCGCAGGTTGTTCACGATCTCATGGAAGCTCTCGCCGCCCCAGCCGCGCTCCAGAAATGCCAGTACTTCGGCGGCCTCGGGACAATTGTTGATGAAGCCGGAGGGGTGGTAGCCGAAGCGCTTCAGGTCGTTCACCTCGGGCGTCAGCATGCCGAAGATGATCTCGTTTTCCCTGCCGGCGGCCTCTGCGATCTCTACATTCGCGCCGTCCAGCGTGCCCAGCGTTACCGCGCCGTTCAGC
>NZ_JAFOIN010000075.1:0-13187 GCF_017421385.1 Ruthenibacterium sp.
ATCCGGCTTTGCAGCTGTTTTCCGCGGCGCTTCTTCTTTCGTTTGCGGCGCAGCGGCCCCACCAGCGTTATCCTGCGCCGCATCGCCGCTGCTTTCTGTTTCCGAAGCGCCGCTGGACATGCTCAAAGTCTCCCCGGTCAAAGCATTGTTTTCCGGTGCCGGCACCTGTGTGCTTTTCCCTTTTGCAGTTGCTTCCGTGTGCTCCGGTGTCTCGAGGAAGGGCTGCACGCCGTCCGCCTGCTGGATTTCTTCCTGCGGCGTTTTCTTTCTGGAAGCGGCTGCCGACGCCTGTACGTTTCCGTGTTCCGCGTTTTTTGCCGCTTTGCCTTTCTTTTTTGCCTGCCTTCTTGATGCCACTTGTTCTTTTTCCCCCGCTGATCAATCAATTAAACCGGGAGCGCGCGAAACGCGCTCCCGGCGCCTGAATGCAATAACGGCTCAGTCGCCCTCGCCCGACGGCGCGGACTGGGAAGGGTCCGGCGGTGTGGACGAAGGATCGTCCGGCTTTTTATAGTTGCCTCCAAACGTGCCGAAATCCAGGTCTCCGCTGCCGCCCGGAGCAAAATCAACAGCCTGCTCCGCCGTCGTACCGTCCGGCTTCTGCAGCGTGATCGTGCCCGTGCCCGTCGAAGTGACGGACCATTGATAGCTGGACGCCTGGCCCGCCGTGGGTGACCAGGGCTGTGGGTTGCCGCCATTCAGCAGCAGCGTATAAGTGCCGCCCTCGTTGGTTTCATCCACAGCGATGTGCACATAGATCGTGCGCTCCTGCGCGCCCTTGGACACAACGATCGATACAGGGTCGTTCCATTTGGCGGGCGTGCCGCTGACCGGGTTTTGGGAGATGACGGCTCCCGCCGGTACGGTGTCGCTGTATTCCTCAGAATAACCGCCCAGCACAAGCTTCGCACTCCGGATCAGGTCCTGTGCCTCGCTCAGAGACGCCACACCCACAAGGTTCGGCACCGTAGTGCTCTTGTCCACCTCTTCCTGGCTGATGTAGACCGTGACGCTGCTGTTTTCCGTGTTCGCCTCCACCTGCGTACCGGAGACCGGGTCCGTGCGCAGGACGACGCCGCTCGCCTGCCCCTTGGGGACCGTTTCAGTCTTAAAAGTAGGCATTAGGCCTTTTTCCTTACAGGCGTTCAGCGCTTCGGCGCGGGACATACCGGAAAGGTCCGGCATCGTGACGATCTCCACGCCTCTGCTGATGGTGAGCGTGATCTTCGCGTTTTCCTTCACGCGCTTAGGGTCGGAAGCCGTCTGCGCACGCGGGTACTGGTCGCATACGACACCAGCCGCGTACTCTGTATTATATTCCTCTTCCGTCTGAAAAATGAATTTTGAATCCGGATATTTTTCCTGGATCTCCGCCTGCGTCAGGCCGATGAAGTTGGGCAGGTCCACATCCATACTCTGGCTGAACATACCGTTGCCCTCATATTTAAAGATGAGGAACACCAGGATCGCCGCGCCAATGAGAAATGCCGCCGCCATTCCCGCAAGAATGGGCAGCGCCAGCCGCTTCTTGGTTTTTGTGCCGCCGCGGGCGGCAGGCCGCGCGCCTGTTCGGGGACGCTGCTGGCCTCCAGACTGTTTCGTAGCCGTTTTGTTCACCACTTTGTCGATGTACCGTGTGGGCGCTGTGTCCGTAAGGTACTGGTATTCAAACTTCACACTGGGGTTGCGCTTGAACTCGTCGATGTCCGCCAGCATGGCCTGAGCGGAAGGATAACGTTCCCTCGGTTCCTTGGCCATGGCACGCTCGGTGATGGCCGCCAGCGCCTCGGGCACCGCGGGGTTCAGCTCCCGCAGGGGCGTGGCCGTATCCGCGATCTGTTTAATGGCCACGGACACCGGACTGTCGGATTCAAACGGCAGCTTTCCCGAAAGCATCTCGTACATCATCACGCCCACGGAATAGATGTCCGCCTTTGCGTCGGTGATATCGCCCTTCGCCTGTTCAGGACTGATGTAATGCACCGAGCCGATGGCCTTATCGGTCATCGTCTGGTTCTCGCTGCGGGAAAAGCGGGCGATGCCGAAGTCCATCACCTTGATGGTGCTGTCCGCCAGCAGCATGATGTTCTGCGGCTTGATGTCCCGGTGTACGATGCCCTTCTCATGGGCGTGCTGCAGCGCCGCCAGAACCTGTGTGATGAAGTGCAGCGTCTCTTTATACGTCAAAGGCTGGGCGCGGTACTCCATATATTCTTTCAGCGTGATGCCGTCGATATACTCCATCACGATAAATTGGAGCTTGTCCGTCACGCTGACATCGTATACCTTTACGATATTGGGATGATCCAGCACCGAAATCGCCTTGGATTCGTTTTTAAACCGCCGCACAAGATCCTCGTTGCCGCGGCATTCCTCCCGCAGGATCTTCACCGCCACAAGGCGGTTTTCCAAAAGGTCGGTGGCTTTGTAGACGTTGGCCATGCCGCCGGAGCCGATCAGCTCCTCCAGTTGGTAACGGCCGTCCAGTTTTTTCCCGATCAAATTATCCATTGTTCTCCTCCACTGCCTCTACTTGCATCAGCAGGACCGTAATGTTGTCAAGGCCGCCGCCCTCCAGCGCCTTCTGCACCAGCGCGTCCGCCGCCTCATAAAAAGGCGTGCGCGCCAGCGTTTCCTCGATCTGCGGCACAGAAACGCAGTTGCTCAGCCCGTCGCTGCACAGCAGCAGGATGTCCCGGGGGCTCACTTCTTTTTCGCCGAAATCCGCCTCCACATCCCGTCCCACGCCCAAAGCGCGGGTGATGAGGTTCTTGCGCGGATGATTCTGAGCTTCCTCCTCCGTCAGCGCGCCCTGCTCCACCATCTCCTGCACCATGGAATGGTCTTTTGTAAGCTGAAGCAGCTTGTTGTTGCGAAACAGATAAATGCGGGAATCGCCCACATGCACATACTGCGCAAGGCCTCCGCGCACCAGCGCGCATACAACAGTGGTGCCCATGCCGCTGAGCGAAGGCGTGCCCCGCGCCTTTTCATAAACGCTGCGGTTGGCCTGCTCCACGGCGCTTTCCAGCAGTGCGCGTCCGGCCTGCGGGGTGTGCGCCTCGTCAATACCCGCCTCGATGGCCTGCTGCAGCGCATCCACCGCCATGGTGCTGGCCAAGCGGCCGCCGCGCGCACCGCCCATACCGTCGCACACGGCACCCCAAACAGCGTCGTCCGGGCGGCGCCCCCCCCGGTAGCTGTCCTGGTTTTCGCTGCGCTGGCTGCCGATATCTGTTTTAGCGACAAGCTTCATGCGGTCGTTCCTCCTTTTGCCTCGCGGCGCAGCTGGCCGCAGGCGGCGCTGATGTCGGTGCCCAGGCGGCGGCGCACGGTGGCGTTGACGCCCAGCTCCGTCAGGAGCGTTTGAAAACGTTTGACGTTAGCGGCATCCGTAGCGGAATACGGCGAGCCGTCCACGGGATTGATGGGAATAAGGTTCACGTGCGCACCCATGCCCTTGATGAGCTGTGCCAGCCTGCGGGCCGTCTGCGGGCTGTCGTTCACGCCGTTCACCATTGAATACTCAAAGCTGACGCGGCGGCCGGTCTCCTGCTGGTAGTCCCGGCAGGCCCGGATGAGCTGTTCCACGGGATACACATCGTTGACCGGCATCATCGAACTGCGCATTTCATCCGTGGGCGCATGCAGCGAGACCGAAAGCGTCAGGCCAAGATGCCGTTCGGCCAGCTTGTAGATCATCGGCACGAGGCCGCAGGTTGAAAGGCTGATGTTGCGCATGCCGATGTTCACGCCATTCGGCGAAGAGATGATGGACAGGAAGTCCATGACATGATCAAAATTATCGAGCGGTTCGCCAATGCCCATGAGCACGATATGGGAAACGCGTTCTCCGGTATCCCGGGCAGCGGCGTATACCTCGTTTGCGATCTCACCCGCCGTGAGGTTGCGCACACGCCCGCCCTGCGTGGAAGCGCAGAAGCGGCAGCCCATACGGCAGCCCACCTGTGTGGACACGCATACAGTATTGCCATAGGAATAGCGCATCAATACCGTTTCGATGCAATTGCCGTCCGGCAGGCGGAACAGGTATTTCACCGTACCGTCCTTCGATTGCTGGCGGCGCTCAGTCTCCAGCGTCTCGATGAAAAAGCGTTCTTCCAGCGCGGCGAGGAACGCCTTTGGCTGATCCGTCATTTCAGAAAAAGAGCGCGCCTGCTTTTCATGCAGCCATTTGAAAAGCTGTTTTGCGCGAAACGCGGGCTGCCCCATTTCCTTCACCAGTTCCGCAAGCTGCGGCTCGGTATATGAAGAGATTCCTGTCTGGTACATTTTATCACAATCTTTCCAGAGATGCTATGAAAAAGCCGTCTGTTCCCGTGCGGAACGGGTAAAGTGTAAGAAAATCGTCATCTTTTGTCGTCCCCGGCAAAACACACTCCACACTGCGCGTACGAAACTCCGGATACTCTTTCAAAAAGGGCCGGACGATACCGGCATTTTCATCCGGATTCAGCGTACAGGTAGAGTAGACGAGCCGCCCGCCCGGCCTCACATAGCGCGCGGCTGTCTCCAGGATCGCCCGCTGCAGCCGTACCAGTCCATCCAGGCCGTCCAGCGTTTTCTGCCGGATATCCGGCTTTTTCGCCAGCACGCCAAGGCCGGAGCAGGGTACGTCGCACAGCACTGCGTCCGCGCCCGCAAACGCCTCATTGTAAACGGCGGCATCGTTGTGCAGCACGCGGCCGCAGGCCACGCCCAGCCGTTCCAGCGCGCCGCCGACCAGCGTCAGGCGGTTTTGAGCCGCGTCGCAGGAAACCAGCGTCCCCTTGTTCTCCATGTACTGCGCCAGCGTGGCGCTTTTGCCGCCGGGGGCCGCGCACAGGTCCAGCACGGTATCACCGGGCCTTGGCGACAACGCCGCGCAGGCAAGCTGGGACGCCTCGCCCTGCACATGGAACAGGCCTTGCTTGAACAGCTTCAGCGCCGTAACGTCTCCCCTGCATTCCACATACAGGCTGTCCGGGACCGCGCCGCGTCGGGTGGCCATGCCCTGCCGGGCAAATTCCTCCTCCAGCGCCCCGATATCCGTTTGCAGCGTGTTCACGCGCACGCACAGGGGCGGCGGTGTGAAGCTGGCCTTCAAAATATCCTCACACTGGTCCGGGCAGCGCGTCTGCAGCAGCCCGGCGATCTGCGGCGAAACGCTGTACTCCACGCAAAGGCGCTCGGTCTCGTTGGAGTAATGTTCGGCGGTGAGGTCGTAAGCGGCGGCGCGGCGCAGCACCGCATTGACAAGCCCCGCAGCGCTGGATTTCCCCATCTGCCGCGTGAGCGTGACGGATTCGCTGATGGCCGCGCGCACAGGCACGCTCTTCAGATAACGCGCCTGATACAGCCCGCTGCGCAGAATGGCGCGCACCGCCGCATCCAGCTTTACCAGAGGCTTTTGCAGGAATTTCTGCAGGATATGGTCCAGCGTCACCATACGCTCTACGGTGCCGTAGAACACGGCGCTGAGAAATGCCCGGTCCCGCGCTGTTCCGGTGAAGCCGTCCAGCGCATGGCGCAATACAAGGTTTGCGTAACCGTCCTGTTCCTGTTTTATCAGCGCGGCCACGGCCGCGCGGCGGGGATTCTCCATAGCTGCTCCTTTGATTCCCTGCCGCAGCCTCAAGCGGCACGTGCGCTGCGCGCATGCCTCTTTCTATATACGGCAAAAGCAGGAAATTTATTGCAATTTGTCACCATTTGTAAACCGGCGGCCGGCGGCCCAGGCGCTGCCTTCCATGGGTCTGCTCCCCTCGGGCACTACTTCCAGAAGCGTCAGCGCGCCGGACGCACAGGCTACCTTCAGCGGTTTTGTGCTCAATATCTCACCCGGCGCGCCCGCGGCTGCATCGTCACACAAAGTGCGCAGCACTTTCACCTTTTTTCCGCCGTACTCAAAATATGCAACGGGCCACGGGTTCAAACCGCGGATGAGGTCGTGCAAACGGCGGGCGGGCGCGTCAAATCCGAAATGCGCCTGTTCTTTTGTAAGGGGCGGCGCCAGCGTGGCCTCGGCGTCATTCTGCGGCCGCGCCTGTGCCGTGCCCGCCGCGATATCCTCCATCGCCGCCAGCAGCGTGCGTGCTCCCTCCTGCGTGATGCGCTCAAACAGCTCGCCGGAGGTCTCGTTCTCGCCAATTTCCACCGGGGAGACCCGCAGGATATCGCCTGTGTCCAGGCCCTCATTTAAATACATAATGGAAACGCCGGTCGTCTTTTCGCCGTTGATAACAGCCCACTGCACGGGCGCAGCGCCCCGGTATCTGGGAAGCAGTGAAACATGCAGATTGATGCAGCCGTATTGGGGGATCGCAAGCACTTCCGGCGGCAGGATGCGGCCATAGGCCACCACCACGATCAGCTCGGGGGCAAGCGCACGGATGTTTTCCGCCTGCGCGGCGTCCCGCAGCGTCCCAGGCTGAAACACGGGGATGCCGTGCGCCATCGCTGTGCGCTTGACAGGCGGGGCCGTCAGCACCTGCTTGCGGCCGACAGGCTTATCCGCCCGCGTATAGACACCACATACCGTATGCCCTGCGTCAAGGATCGCCTCCAGCGCAGCAGCCGCGATATCGGGCGTACCCATAAACAGGATGTTCAATGCTCATTCCTCCGTTGCGCTTTCGTCCTCGTCGTCGTGCTCCTGATCCTCATAGAAGAACTCGGCAAGGTCCATGATGGTAACGCCGTCCAGATGGTTCGTCTCGTGGCAGATGCAGCGCGCCAGCATGTCCTCGCCTGTCAGCGTAAACGGTTTTCCGTGGCGGTCAAACGCGCGCACGGTCACCTTCTGCGGACGGCGGATGGCGGCGTTATGCCCCGGAAACGAAAGGCAGCCCTCATACTGGAGCACCTCGCCCTCCTGCATGATGATCTCCGGATTCACGAATTCCAGGTACTTCGGCTCGTAACCCTCGGGCACCTCTCCGTCCTCAGGCAGGTCACGCTCATCCAGGCTGACGAACACGCGGCGCATCACTCCCACCTGCGGGCCCGCCAGGCCGTACCCCTGTGCGTCGGCCAGCGTCTCGATCATGTCGTCCAGCAGCTCCGCCAGACGGTCGTCAAAGTTTGTAACGGGACGGCATTTCTTTTTCAAGATTGGATCGCCGTCCTGTACGATAGTGCGTAAAGCCATAATCAAATCCCTCCAAGATTTTCGTTTGCAGCTGATAATATTTTATGTGTTAAATGTCTGCGTCCGAATGGAAATCCAGATAAACGGACACTTTTCCCGGCCATCCGGCCGCGTTGTACGCCGCCAGCGCCTCCCCCATCAGCGCGCGGAAAGCATTGTCGTTGCGGCACTTGAGCGTGAGCTTGTAGCGGTAATGGTTGTTCACCATGGCAATGTTCATGGGCGCGGGGCCGAGGATACGCAGCGGAATACCGCTGCGCTGCTGTGCAAGACGCTGCACGTCCGCCGCAAAGGCACGGGATGCCGCCAGCACCTCCGGCTCCTTCGCACCGGAAAAGCCCGCCAGACAGATGGTGCAGAACGGTGGGTAAAGGTTCAGCCTGCGGAAGGATATCTCCTCTGCAAAAAAAGATTTATAATCCTGCCTCGCCGCCAGATTCAGAACCGGATGGTTTGGGTCCACCGTCTGGATGAGCGCCCGGCCCGCCTGAGCCGCGCGGCCGCCCCGCCCCACCACCTGGGTCACCAGCGAAAAAACATTTTCGAACGCCTTGTATCCCTGCGCAAACAAAAGCTGGTCGATGCCCAGCACGCCCACCAGCGTCACCTTTTCAAAAT
The DNA here is from genome assembly GCF_017421385.1 of Ruthenibacterium sp. Taxonomy (NCBI): domain Bacteria; kingdom Bacillati; phylum Bacillota; class Clostridia; order Eubacteriales; family Oscillospiraceae; genus Ruthenibacterium; species Ruthenibacterium sp. Next base: position 7,769 of record NZ_JAFOIN010000075.1, read on the forward strand.
CGAGTCCCTTGGCCACCATCTGCGTGCCCAGCATGATATCATATTCGTCCTTTGCGAAGCGGCGCAGCATGGTCTCGTGGGCGTTTTTGCGGGAAGTCGTGTCCAGGTCCATGCGCAGCACCCGCGCCGCGGGAAACATCTGCTCCAATTCCTCCTCCACGCGCTGGGTGCCGAAGCCCGTATACTTCAGCTTGCCGCCGCAGGCAGGGCACACCTCCGGCACCGGACTGACGGATTTGCCGCAATAATGGCACAGCAAACGGCCGTCCGCTTTGTGGTACACCATGGGCACGCTGCAGGCATCGCATTTCACCACCTCACTGCAGGCGGTGCACATGCCCACTGTTTTGTATCCGCGACGGTTCAAAAGAAGGATGGTCTGCTCGCCCCGGGCCAGATTGCGCGAAATTTCATCCGCCAGCGCCCGGCTGACGGACGATGCGTTGCCCGCGGCCAGCTCCTCGCGCATGTCCACCAGCCGCACCTCCGGCAGCGGCATGTGGTTGTAGCGTTCCGACAGCTCCACCAGCGTATACCGGCCCGTCTGCGCGGCATAGTAGCTTTCCGTGGAGGGCGTGGCCGAGGCCAGCAGCAGCAGCGCGCCGTGAGCCGCGGCACGGCGCTTCGCCACGTCGTGGGCGGAATAGCGCGGCGCGCTCTCGGAGTGATAGGTATGCTCCTGCTCTTCGTCGATGATAATAACGCCGATGTCCGGCAGGGGCGCAAACACAGCGCTACGCGTGCCCACCACGATGTCTGCGCCGCCGTTTTGGATCTGCTGCCACTGCAGAAGGCGCTCGGTATTGGAGAGCGCCGAGTGCTGCACGGCCACTCTGTCTCCAAAAAAGGCTTTCAAGCGGTAGATCATCTGCGGCGTAAGTGAAATTTCCGGCACCAGCACCAACGCCTTGCGCCCCGCCGCAACCGCCTTTTCGATGAGCTTTAAAAACACCAGCGTCTTTCCGCTGGAAGTGACGCCGTGCAGAAGCGCGGCCGCGGGCCGGCCCGTATCCATCAGAGCCGCCAGGCGGCTGTAAGCCGCCTGCTGCGCCGGTGAAAGCGCGATCGTCTCCTGCGCGGGGCTGTAATTCTCATACAACGCTACGCTTTTATCCTGAGCGGAAACAGCCAGCACGCCTTTTTTCACAAGGCCCGCCAGCACCGCCTTCGTCACGCCCTGCTCTTCCAGCTCCTTCTGTGTTTTGGGGCCGAAAGCCAGCGCGTCCCAGGCAGCCTGCTGCTTTTCGGTACGGCGTCCCTGCCAGGGGGCGTCTGTGCGCCGGTATACCGGCTCGGTATGGCGCACAAGCTGCTTTTGCAGCTGCGGTACAGGGCCGGTATTCACAGCTTTGTACTGCGCTCCGTAGGGAATGATGGCCTTGACCGCCTCGTAATAGGTGCAGAACGTGTGTTCCTTGAGATAATACACCAGACGCAGCAGCTCCTCCGACAGGCGCGCCTGTTCAGGCGCAGCGTCGTACAGTGATTTCAGCCTTTTGCCCGCCGCCTCCGGCGCATCCAGTCCGAGCACCACGCCCATCCTCGCAGCCGCGCCGCGGCCGAACGGGACAAGCACCATGCTGCCCACAAAAACTCTGTCCTGCAGGTGCGCCGGCACACTGTAAGAATACAGCTTATCAAAATGAAAGGTGGCGTTGCTGACCGCCACCTGCACGCATTCGGCCAAGCACTCCACCCTCCCTTTCCGGCTGCCTGTTCCTTTTACATAACGCTAGTCCTGCTGGCGCTGCTTCAAAATACGGTAGATCTCGTCCGCGCATGCGTCCACATCGCGGTTCTCCACCGAAAAATCATACTCTCTGGCATAGGGCAGTTCTTCCTCTGCCCGCTTGAGCCGGCCGGCAATCGCCTCTTCGCTCTCTGTCCCGCGGCCGCGCAGGCGGGCGCGCAGCTCGTCCATACTGGGCGGCATGATGAAAATGAGCGTGCTTTCCGGATAAAGCTTTTTGATATTCGCCGCGCCGACCACCTCAATGACCAGCACAACGGTCGTGCCCCTGTCCAAGCGGGCGTCCACCTCCGACTTGGGTGTGCCGTAATACTTCCCGCAGTAATTCACATATTCCAGCATCTCGCCCCGGTCGATTTTTTCCTCAAACTGCTCATTGGTAAGAAAATAATAATTTTCACCATCCGTCTCACCCGCACGGGGCGCGCGGGTGGTAGCCGAGACGGATATCTCGATTTCCGGATGCTTTTGCATCATCCGGCTGACGACGGTATCCTTGCCCGCGCCCGACGGACCGGAAACCACCAGCAGATAACGCTGCTTATTCATCGTCGTCCAGCTCCGCTTCATCGTCCTCGTCATTCAGGCGGTTCGCCACCGTCTCGGGCTGTACGGCGGAAAGGATCACATGGTCGGAATCCGTGATGATGACCGCACGGGTGCGGCGTCCATAAGTGGCGTCGATGAGCGCCCCCTTGTCCCGCGCCTCCTGCACGATGCGCTTGATGGGCGCGGATTCGGGGCTGACAATGGCGATGAGCCTGTTGGCACTGACCATGTTGCCAAAGCCGATGTTGATGAGCTTCATTTCTGGTTCCTCCTATAACAGTATAGGCAGAGCGCAGGCTGAGCAGTCCCCCAAAAAAGAGAACACCCGTGAAAGACTTCCAAAGCCGCCCGCGTACATGCCGTGTTTTTCAGCGTGTCATTCGATGTTCTGGATCTGCTCGCGTATCTTCTCGATCTCCGCTTTCATATCCACCACCATGCGTGTGATCGCAAGCTCCTGCGCCTTGCTTCCGATGGTATTGGTCTCCCGGTTCAGCTCCTGCGTCAGAAAATCCAGCTTGCGGCCCACCGGCTCGTTCTTCTCCAGAATATCCCGGTACTGCCGGATGTGGCTGCGCAGGCGGACCGTCTCCTCGTCCACGGCCGTTTTATCTGCAAAAATGGCGGCTTCCGTCAAAATGCGCGCCTCATCGATGTTCGTGTCTTCCAGCAGCGCTTTCAGCTTGGCGTACAGCTTCTCCGTGTATTTCTGCACGCGCTCGGCGCTCGTCTGCTCGATCTCGCCCACCGCCTGCTCCAGATACACCAGGCGCGAAAGGATATCCGCCCTCAGCTTCTCCCCCTCGGCGGCGCGCATGGCGACGAAATTTTCCACCGCAGCCTCAGCCACGGCCTTCACGTCCGCCCACAACTGCTCCTCGTCCGTCTCTGCCTTGCGTGCGGTGAAGATATCTGAAAAACGCGTCAGCGTGCCCGCTGTGACATCGTTTTCAATACCCAGCGCACTGCTCATCTCGCCGATGGCATCCAGATATCCTTTTGCCAGGTCCAGGTTCACGCTGATGGAAGCCTCCGGCGCACCAACGTTTACCACGGTCAGCGCCAGCTCTGTTTTGCCGCGGGAGATGGTGGCGTTCACCAGCTTTTTCAGCTTGTCGTCCAAAAACGCAAAGCTGCGCGGCATGCGGGAGGTGTACTCAAAATATCGGGAGTTCACGCTTTTGATCTCGACTGTGATATCGCGCCCGCTTCGCTCCTGCTCGGCGCGCCCGTAGCCGGTCATGCTCAGCACCATAAAACAAGCCCTCTTTCCCCATGATAATAGATATATCTATATTACTGCTTTTCGCCATTTTTTGCAAGTTTTCTCGCTGTTTCTCCTCCGTGCTCCGCAACGCCCCGGGCCGTGCGGCGGCAAAAGGTACGAAAACAGCGCCGTCCCCATATGGGAACGGCGCTGTATAAAGCTGTTTACACCGGATGGGATTTGCCTTCAAAATCGACGTGATCACCGTCGACGCCGGCCAGCTTGTTGTTGCGCTTCTCAAAGAACTTGGGCGCGACCTGCGGGAACATGGCGTACGTGAGCACGTCCTCCTCCTGCATGACATACTTGCTGGCTTCCGCCTTCAGCTTCTCGATCTCCGGCTCCAGCAGATCTGCCGGACGGCAGGTGATGGGCTGCTCGTCGCCGAGGATCTGCTTTGTGAACTCGGGGCTGATGGGAGCAGGCGTCTTGCCGTAGTCACCGTGAACAAGGCCTTTGAACTCCTTCGTTACCATCTTGTAACGCTCGCCCAGAATGACGTTGAACACCGCCTGGGTGCCGACGATCTGGCTCGTCGGGGTAACGAGCGGCGGATAGCCGGAGTCCTTGCGCACGCGGGGAATCTCCTGCAGCACGGCGTCGAGCTGGTCCTCCTTGCCCGCGTCCTTCAGCTGCTTGAGCAGGTTGGACAGCATACCGCCCGGCACCTGATACAGCAGCGTATTGGCGTCCACGCCCAGCATTTTCGGGCTGAGCTGGCCGCTGGCCAGATATTTCTCACGCAGCTTGGCGAAGTGCTCGCGCACCACGTTCAGCTTTTTCAGGTCAAGGCCCGTGTCGTAATCGGTACCCTGAAGCGCAGCCACAAGGCTCTCGGTGGGCATATGGCTGGTGCCCAGCGACAGCGGGCTGATGGCCGTATCTATAATATCCGCGCCCGCCTCAATGCCCTTCAGGATGGACATGGAAGCAAGGCCGGAGGTGTAGTGGCTGTGGATGTCCACGGGGATGGAAACAGTCTCTTTCAAGGACTTCACCAGTACATAGGTGGAGTACGGCGTCAGCAGGCCGGCCATATCCTTGATGCAGATGCTGTGCGCGCCCATCTCCTCCAGGGTCTTGGCGTACTTGGCGAAATACTCGTTGTTGTGCACGGGGCTCAGCGTATAGCTGATGCAGCCCTGCACATGCGCCTTTTCCTTAATGGCGGCTTTGATGGCCGTTTCCAGATTGCGCGGATCGTTCAGCGCGTCGAAAATACGCAGGATGTCAATGCCGTTGGCAACGGACTTCTGCACGAAATACTCGACGGCGTCGTCCGCGTAATGGCGGTAGCCCAGCATGTTCTGGCCGCGGAACAGCATCTGCAGCTTGGTGTTCGGCATTTCCTTGCGCAGGATGCGCAGGCGGTCCCACGGGTCCTCGTCCAGGAAACGGATGCAGGAGTCAAACGTCGCGCCGCCCCAGCACTCTACGGAGTAATAGCCCACTTCATCCATCGCAGGCAGGATGGGACGCATCTCGTCCATCGTCATGCGCGTAGCGATCAGAGACTGATGCGCGTCGCGCAGGGCGACCTCGGTAATCTTAATCGGTTTTTTTGCCAAAATCGTTCACCTCTCTGTTCAGTTCAGGGAAACGAGCAGATCGCCCACGTTCACAACGTCGCCCTTGTGGCAGTTCACGGAAGCAACCGTGCCGTCCTGCGGCGCAACGATCTCGTTCTCCATCTTCATGGCTTCCAGGATGCACAGCACGTCGCCGGCCTTGACGGAAGCGCCCACAGCGGCCTTCACGTCCAAAATGTTGCCGGGCATCGGAGCCGTAACGGTGACAGCGCCGGTGCTGCCTGCGGCGGCAGGCGCGGCGGGCGCAGCAGCGGGGGCGGCGGC
>NZ_JAFOIN010000076.1:0-8821 GCF_017421385.1 Ruthenibacterium sp.
CCACCCGCGCCGCCGCAGGCCCGCCGCTGCAAGCGCCGGCACCCCGGCTGTCCCGGTCAAGATCATGCCGTTGGGCGGTCTGGGCGAGGTTGGCAAGAACATCACTCTGTACGAGTGTCAGGGCGATATGATCCTCGTGGACTGCGGCATCGTGTTCCCGGACAGCGACATGTTCGGGGTGGACCTTGTCATTCCGGATTTCACCTATGTTGTCCAGAATAAGGACCGCATCAAGGGCGTTGTTATCACGCACGGCCATGAAGACCACATCGGCGGCCTGCCCTACCTGCTCAAAGAGGTCAATCTGCCCATTTATGCCACGCGCCTTACCATCGGGCTCATCACCAACAAGCTGGAAGAACACGGGCTGGTGCGCAGCACGAAAATGGTGGAGATCGCTCCGCACCAGAAGTTCAAGCTGGGCTGTTTCACCGTGGAGCCCATCCACGTGAACCACTCCATCCCCGACGCGGTGGCCCTGGCCATCACATGCCCTGCGGGAACCATCATCCAGACGGGCGATTTTAAAATCGACTACACGCCTATTTCCGGCGGCCCGACGGATCTTGTCACCATTGCCGAATACGGCGAGCACGGCGTTTTGGCCCTGTTGTCGGATTCCACCAACGCCGAGCGTCCGGGCTTCACGGCCACCGAACAGAAGGTGGGCGCCAGCATGGAGGCCCTGTTCAGCCGCGCGGGCAAAAAGCGCATCATCATCGCCACGTTCGCCTCGAACCTGTACCGCGTGCAGCAGCTCATCGACCTTGCCGTAAAGGCAGGCCGAAAGGTGGCCGTGTCGGGCCGCAGCATGGTGAACAACACTCAGATGGCGCTGGAGCTGGGCTATCTGCACGCTCCGGAGACTGTTCTCATCGATATTGAGGACATCAACAAATATCCGCCGGAGAAGATCGTGCTCATCACCACAGGCAGCCAGGGGGAACCGCTCAGCGCGCTGTCCCGCATGGCTGCTGCCAGTCACCGCAACGTGCGTGTGGGCGAGGGCGATTTTATCATCATCTCGGCAAACCCTATTCCGGGCAACGAGAAAATGGTGACGAAGGTCGTCAACGGCCTTTTGAAGCTGGGGGCCGAGGTCATCTACGAATCCATGTATGACGTGCATGTTTCGGGCCACGCCTGCCAAGAGGAGCAGAAGCTGATGCTCACGCTGGCAAAGCCCCAGTTCTTCCTGCCTGTGCACGGCGAATACAAGCATCTGAAAAAGCACGCCCAGACGGCTGCTGCCGTAGGCATTCCGGAAAAGAATATTTATATCGGTGAGAACGGCGACTGTGTGGTACTCTCCGCCGACGGCCTTACCGTGGGCGAGCCGGTGCCCGCAGGTGCGGTGATGGTGGACGGCCTGGGCGTGGGCGACGTAGGCAACGTGGTCCTGCGGGACCGCCGTCACCTCTCTGAGGACGGCCTTGTTATCGTTGTGGCTACCATTGACGCCCGCACGGGCGAAGTATTGGCCGGACCGGACCTTGTGTCCCGCGGGTTCGTCTATGTGCGTGAGAGCGAAAAGCTGCTGGACGACGCCCGCGACCAGGTGCGCGATGTGCTGGGCCGCATGAGTGCGGCGGACAAGCGCGATTTCGGCAGCGTCAAAACGCGTATCCGCGAGACGGTGTCCGCCTTTTTGTACCGCAAGACAAAGCGCAGCCCCATGATTCTGCCCATTTTGATGGAGGTATGAGGCGCGCCGCAGCGGCGGCGCCTGAGAAAAGAGGAGGCACGGCATGAAAAAACGATTTGCGGCGCTTGACGCGACCGTCATCATCCTGTCCGCGGCCTGCATCGCGCTGTGCGTTGCGCTGGCGCTGGTGAAGCCCACTTACCTTGTTTTTGTCGTGGGCGTGCTGCTCGTTGTGGGCATCGTGGTCGGGCTGAACATCCGCTGGTTCCGGCACAGGCTGGCGCGTCTGCTGCACGGCGCTTCGGATGCATCCAGCGCGGCGCAGGGAAGTTTTGCCGCCATGAGCGTCCCGGTCGTTATCCTCACAGGCGGCAGCGTGGCGTGGTACAACGATGCGTTCCGTGACGATGTAATGGGCGGCAGGGACGTGTGCCTGCTGCCCATGTCGAAGGTGGTCCCGGCGTTCATGCCGGCGCTGGCGAAAGAAAAGACGGGCCAGAACATCGAGTTCGGCGGCCAGCGTTATTCCGTGTACGGCAGCGGCGTGGAGGCGGGCGACGGCCTGTTCGTGGCCTATTTTGTCAACAATACCACGCTCAAGCGGCAGGCGGGAGAGTATCTTGCCACACGCCCTGCGGTGATGCTCATTGCCGTGGATACCTACGACGAGATCCTCAAGGAAATGAAAGAGAGCGACCGCGCCCGCGTAGCGGGTGAGATCGATCTGGCGCTGGAACAGTTCATCGGGGCCACCACAGGCTTTCTGCGGCGCATCAGCGCCTCGCGGTATATCGCTGTGGTGGAAGAGCGCCATATGCAGGAGATCGTTAAAAACCGCTTTTCCATCCTGGATAAAGTGCGCGAGATCGGCGAAGAGGCGGGCACCGTGACGCTCTCCATCGGCGTAGGGCGGCTGGCCGCCACACTGCGCGAGGGCGAAGCCATGGCTGTGCAGGCGCTGGATATGGCGCTGGGACGCGGCGGCGACCAGGCCGCCGTCAAAAGTGCCGAGGGCTTTGAGTTCTACGGCGGTGTGTCCCGCAGTGTGGAAAAGCGCAGCAAGGTGAAAAGTCGCATCATCGCCTCCGCCATCAAGGATCTGATGGCACAGAGCGAAAGCGTGCTGATCATGGGCCACCGCGCGTCCGATTTGGACGCTTTGGGTTCCGCCGTCGGTATGCTGCGCTTTGCGAAGCTGTGCGGCAAACCCGCCGCCGTGGTGGTCAACGAGCGCCAGAGCCTCGCGGCAAACCTCATTGAGGAATTCCGCCGCGCTGGCTGCGGGGATGATTTTATCGAACCGGACGAAGCGGAAAAATGCATTGATAAAAACACGCTGCTGGTGATCGTGGATACGCATTTGAAGGCCATTTTGGAAAGTCCGGAACTGTACAGGGCGGCAAAAACCGTAGTCGTTATCGACCACCACCGAAAATGTGTGGGCCACATTGACGACAGTGTAGTATTCTATCACGAACCTTATGCTTCCAGCGCATCCGAGCTGGTGAGCGAGCTGCTCCAGTACATCGACATGACCAAGGAGAACCGCCTTACACCGCTGGAAGCGCAGGCACTGCTGGCAGGCATCATGCTGGACACGCGCAATTTCTCGCTGCACACGGGCGTGCGCACGTTCGAGGCAGCCGCTTACTTACGGCGCATGGGCGCGCAGACGCAGGCAGTGAAGAAACTGTTCAATTCGTCGTTTGAAAGTTATGCCTACAAGGCGCAGCTTGTCACGGACGCGGAAATCTATATGGGCTGTGCCGTCGTGTTTTCCGACAGCGTGCCCGCGGAGCTCAGCGTCGTAGTGCCCCAGGCCGCCAACGACCTGCTTACCATCAACGGTGTGGAGGCCAGCTTTGTGGCGGTGGATAACGGCGCGCAGGTGTCGGTGTCCGCCCGCAGTATGGGCGATGTGAACGTGCAGGTCATTATGGAAAAGCTGGGCGGCGGAGGCCATTTGACAATGGCGGGCGCGCAGCTGCGAAATGTATCGCTGGAAGAGGCAAAGCGCCGGCTGCTGGACGCAATCTCTGAATACCGCGAAAGCCAGCGGACGGAGAAGCAGAAGAACAGCTGAATGCAAAACGGTATGCCCGGCGCGCGGTTTCTCCGTGCGCCGGATGTATTTTCCGGGCAAACCGCTTGCCTTTCCCGCACAAAATTGGTATAGTTGTTTCGGTTGCAAAAATATCCGGCCCGCGTTTTCTCCGCCGTGAGCAGAGGGGGCGCGGGGCCTGCAATACACACAGGGAGGTCTGCACCATGAAGGTAGTGCTCAAACAGGACGTAAAGTCCATCGGCAAGAAAGACGAGCTGCACGAGGTATCGGACGGCTACGCCCGCAATTATCTGCTGCCCCGCGGCCTTGCCGTGGCCGCCGACGCGGCGGCCGTCAACGAGGTAAGGACAAAAGCGGCGGCCAGCGAGCATCATGCAGCGGAGGAGCTGGCCAACGCGCAGGCGCTGGCCAAAAAGCTGAATGGGCAAATCGTCGCCATCAAGGCCAAGGCGGGCCAGGGCGGGCGCCTGTTCGGCTCCGTCACCTCCAAGGACATCGCCGCCGCGCTCACACAGAAAGTGGGCGAGCCGGTGGATAAGCGCAAGATCGTATTGGACGGCGACATCAAAAACTTCGGTTCCTATGAGGTCGAGGTAAAGGTATATCCCAAGGTGACGGCGAAGCTGACCGTCAAGGTGGAGGAATAAGCGGCCGCGCGGCCGCAGGAGATTTTCGGAATACGGAAAGGAGGGCCCGCAATGCCCGCGAATAACCGCAGCGCTGTTTCCGGCGGGCTCAACCTGTCGCTGGAATCACTCGGCGTAAACCTGCCGTACAGCATGGAGGCCGAACAGGCTGTGCTGGGCGCGGCGATCCTGGACGCAGACATCATTCCCAAAATGGTGGAGACGCTGCGCCCGGAGATGTTTTATGCCCGCCAGAACGGCGAGATATTCTCCGAGATCGTGCGCCTGTTTACAGGCAGCGCGCCTGTGGATTTTGTCACGCTTCTGGCAGCGGTGCAGGATGCCGCTGTTTTTGAGACCGAGGACGCGGCCAAGGTCTACCTGACCCAGCTGGCTGAAACGGTGCCCTCGCTTTCGCATACGGACACCTATGTGAAGATCATCGCGGAAAAATACCGTGTGCGTCAGCTGATGAATGCGGCCAAGACCATTCTGGAGCAGACAGGAGAGGAAACAGACGCCGACCTGCTGCTGGAGAGCGCGGAACAGAAAATTTATGAAATTCGCTCGGGACGCGATTCCACGGCGCTCACGCCCATCAGCAGCGTCATCATCGACACCTATGCTCATCTGCAGGAGATCTCCGGTCCCAATAAAGATAAATATCTGGGCATTCCCACAGGCTTTAATTATCTGGACACCATGCTCACGGGCTTGGGCCGTTCGGACCTGATCATCCTCGCGGCCCGTCCCGGTATGGGCAAAACCTCTTTTGCTCTGAACATCGCGACCAACGTGGCGAAAAAGCAGAATGTGCCCGTGGCCGTGTTCAGCCTTGAAATGACAAAGGACCAGCTCGTCAGCCGCATCCTCTCCAGCGAGGCGGCCATCGACAGCCAGGCCTTCCGCACCGGCGGGCTTTCCACGGCGGACTGGGAGGACCTGGCCCGCGCGTCCGAGGTGCTGGCCAAGACCCATATTTATCTGGACGATACGTCGAACATCACCATCCCGGAGATGAAGGCGAAGATCCGCCGCATCAATCAGGACCCGGCGCGCCCGGACATCGGGCTGCTCATCATCGACTATCTGCAGCTTATGAGCACGGGCAAGCGCACGGAGAACCGCGTGCAGGAGATCAGTGAGATCACCCGTAACCTGAAAATCATGGCAAAAGAGCTGAATGTGCCGGTCATTGCACTGAGCCAGCTTTCCCGAAGCGCGGAGAAGAACCGCACAGACCACCGCCCGGTGCTGAGCGACCTTCGAGATTCCGGTTCCATCGAGCAGGACGCGGACGTGGTGCTGTTTTTGTACCGCGACGCCTATTACGACAACGGCGAGGAAACCGACGCCACCACAGCCGAATGCATCGTAGCAAAAAACCGCCACGGCGAGGTGGGGAAGGTGGACCTAGGCTGGGACGGCGCGCACACCCGATTCACCAACGTGGACTATGCCCATGGATGAGTTTGAAGCCCGCGCCGGGGCCTATATTTCCCAACATCAAATGCTGCAAAAAGGGGATACTGTTATCGTGGCGCTCTCCGGCGGGGCGGATTCGATGGCATTATTCCATTTTTTGTTTTCCGTGCAGAATGTGTGGGGGCTGCGCCTGCGCGCGGCTCATGTGAACCACGGCCTGCGCGGCGCTGCCGCAGACGGGGACGCCGCCTTTGTGCGCGCCCAGTGTGCGGCGCGGGGTGTTCCGCTGGATGAGACGCTGCTCTCGCCGCCTGAAAACGCGGGCGAGGAGTGGGGCCGGCAGGAACGGTACGCTTTTTTTGCACGGTTGGCACAGGCGCACGGCGCGAAGGTCGCAACGGCGCACACCTGCTCCGACAATGCCGAAACGGTGCTGTTCAATCTGGCCCGCGGCAGCGCGGCCCGCGGAGCCGCGGGCATCCCGCCTGTGCGCGGGCCGTATGTGCGCCCGTTGCTGTGGGCGCAGCGGGCGGATGTCCTGGCTTATTTGGCGCGCTGCGGCGTGCCGCATGTGACGGACGCCACCAATGATACGGACGCATACGCCCGCAACCGCATCCGCCACGGCGTGCTGCCCGCTCTGGAGCGCGCGCACCCGGGCGCCGCGCGCAGCATAACGCGTTTTGCCGCCGAGATGTCCGCGGTGGCGGATTATCTGGAGGAACAGGCTGGAGCGCTGCTGGAACAGGCGTGCGTGCCCCGAGCTGTGTATTTGCCGGGAAATATCCCGGACGCTTACTGTGCGCAGACGCTGGCTGCGGCGCCCGCGGCCGTGCGGCATACGGCGCTGGCCCGGCTCATCGCGGCCGCAGCGCCGCAGCAGAAAATGAGCCTTGTTCCCGAGGCGGACGCGCTTTTGGCAAAAGGCGAGGGTGCGGTGCAGCTCTGTGAGGGCGTATGGCTTTCCATACGGCAGGGCCTGCTGGCCGTAGGTCCCCGGCCGGAACCGCCGCGCGGAGAGGCCGGAAGCTGGCGGCAGCCGTTTGCGCCGGGTGTTTTTGCCGCGCCGGGCGGGCTTTTGGTAGAGGTTCAGCTGGTCAATTATGAAAAAATGGTTAATTCTGAGAAAGATGTGAGAAACCTCTTAAAATTTTGCGCGGATTATGGTAAAATACAGGATAATCCGTGTTTCCGTACACGCCGCCCGGGCGATATGTTCCGCCCCGCGGGACGCGGTGTGACAAAACCGTTGAAAAAGCTGTTTTCGGAACAAAGGGTGCCTTCCGCGGCGCGTGACGCCCTGCCGGTGCTCGCCAGCGGAGGCACAGTCTTATGGGCGGCGGGCTTCGGTTTTGCCGAAGGCCTGGCCCCGGATGAATTTACAAAAACCGCTGTGACGGTCACGGCACGGCAGATGGAGGAAGTAACATGAACGATAATATGAAAGAGGACGTCCTGCGCGTCCTGCTCAGCGAGGATGAGATCCGCGAAAAGGTGCGGGAGCTGGGCGGCAAGATCACGGCGGATTACAAAAACAGCAACCTGATGCTGGTGACGGTGCTGAAGGGCGCCGTGGTGTTTCTGGCGGATCTGATGCGTCAGATCGACGTGCCTGCCGAGATCGATTTCATGGTTGTGTCCAGCTATGGCTCCGGGGTCAAATCCAGCGGCGTCGTGAAGATCGTAAAGGATCTGGACGTCCCCCTTGCAGGCAAGGATATTCTGATCGTTGAGGATATCCTGGACTCCGGCCTCACGCTCAGCTATATCAAGGAGCTGCTGGAGAGCAGGGGGCCGCGCTCCATCCGCATCGCCACGCTGCTGGATAAACCCAGCCGCCGCAAGGTTGACCTGCAGGCGGATTACATCGGCTTCTCGGTGCCGGACGAGTTCGTCATCGGCTACGGGCTGGATTACGATGAAAAATACCGCAATCTGCCGTACATCGGCATTCTGAAACCCGAGGTCTATTCCGTATAAGCGGACGGCCCGGCGCACCGCGGCGGTGCGAGCGTATTTAAGGCAGGCGCGCCGAAGAAGCCTCCTTCAGGAGTGAAACTGATTTGAATAAAAACCGGAAAAGCACAAGCGGGCTGATGATCATCGCCCTGCTGGGCCTCATCATCATGGCGTTCATCCTGTTCAGCACAGGCGGCGATACCCAGACGATGAAATATTCAGAGGTCATTGATTATTTTGAACAGGGCAAAGTGTCCGAGTTCGTGCTCAATATGAAAAACGGGGCCATGCAGCTTACGCTGACGGAGGAGGCCACGCAGGAGCTGCTGGAGCAGCAGCCGGGCATGACTCTCGGCGGCCAGCAAACGGGCGCTCTGGGCGGCCTGTGGGGCGGTTCGTCATCGGGCGCCGCTTCGGACACGGCAAAACAGGCTGTGCTCACCTATACGCTGCCGTATGCGGGCGAACTGCTGGACAAGGATAATTTGCAGCGCTACCGCGAGATCTATGCCGAAAAGAATGGCGGTGCGGAACTGAAGATGGACCTGCTGCCCGCCACGGAAACGCCGGTCTGGCTGACGATGCTGCCGATGCTGCTGATCTCCGTTCTGCTGATGGCAGGCTTCTACTATTTCATGTACAAGCAGTCCGGCGGGGGCGGCGCGATGAATGTAGGCCGGGCCAAGGTAAAGGACCAGGCCGAGCAGGGCCGTAAGGCCACATTTAAGGACGTGGCCGGTGCAGACGAGGAAAAAGAAGAGCTGCAGGAGATTGTCGAGTTCCTCAAAAATCAGACGAAATTCAACACGCTGGGCGCGCGCATCCCGCACGGCGTGCTGCTGGTGGGCCCTCCGGGCACTGGTAAAACACTTCTGGCCCGCGCCTGTGCGGGCGAGGCGGGCGTGCCGTTCTATTCCATCTCCGGCTCTGACTTTGTGGAGATGTATGTGGGCGTGGGCGCGTCCCGTGTGCGTGACCTTTTCGATAAGGCGAAAAAGACTGCGCCCTGTATCGTGTTCATTGATGAGATCGACGCAGTGGGCCGCCAGCGCGGCGCAGGGCTGGGCGGCGGACACGACGAGCGTGAGCAGACGCTGAACC